>JAJFMB010000217.1 GCA_021772355.1 Chlamydiota bacterium
TATTCACTCCAAATATATCGATATCCATGAACCAGGGTTGGCCATAGAGCCAAATCATGATAAAGCCGCCTGACCAAGCAGCTAGGATTCCGGAAAATACAATCAGAGAGGTAAGCACAGACTTAAACTGTAAGTAGAGAATAATAAAGATAATCACGAGTGTTGCAGGAACCACTAATTTCAAGCGTTTCTCAGCACGTATTTGATTTTCGAAATTTCCTGCAAATATATAGGAAACATTTTCACCTAGCTCTAGCTCTCCTGATGCAATTTTATCCTCAAGATGCTTCTGAATCGACTCAACGACTTCAACTTCTGCAAACTCAGGCTTTTTATCGAAAGTTAAGTAGCCGACAAGAAAACCATCTTCACTTTTGATGACTTGAGGACCATTCACATAAGCAATTGTAGCGAGCTGACTCAAAGGGATCTGCGGCCCTTCCGGACTTGGTACCAGAATCTCATCCAAAGTTTCAATTTGGTCTCGGAGCTCCCTTAAATATCTCACGCGAACGGGATAGCGTTCACGGCCTTCAACTGTGGTTGTAATCGGCTTGCCTCCAATGGCAACTTCTATCACTTGCTGCACATCGGTAATCTTAATCCCATACCTTGCAATAGCTTTACGATCGATCTGAATCTCGAGGTAGGGCTTGGCAATGATACGATCGGCAGCAACAGCATCGCTCACGAGCTCGGGCATCTCTTTCAACATTGTTTCTATGGCAATTCCCGCTTTTTCAATGGACTCGAGTGTTGGTCCCTTGATTTTCATTCCCATGGGAGCTCGCATCCCGCTTTGTAACATCACAATTCGAGCAATGATGGGCTGTAATTTGGGCGAAGTTGTTACTCCGGGGATTTCAGAAACGATTACAATTTGATCCCATATATCATCCGTATTCCTAATTCCTTTCCAATACTCCCTCCCTGGATTAAGTTCGGGATCTAGTTCAGACCTCCATAAACGAAAAGGCATTCCGCTATTATCCGCTATCAGTCTGTTTTCTTTATCTCTAAGAAAAGTACCATTTACTTTATAAGGCTTGCCGTCAGGTGCTAATACAGGGATTCCTTCCACATTTCTGAAGTAGTCTGGCTCTGATGGATCAAATGCAAATCGAAGGATGTTTTTCTGCGGATCGGTAAGAAACATCGGGTAATATTGCACGACAGTTTCAATCATAGATATTGGAGCGGGATCAAGAGGGCTTTCTACTCTACCCAGCTTACCAACTGCTGTTTCAACCTCCGGAATCCCTGTAATCTCAATGTTCTGCTTCTGTAAAACATCGGAAGCTTCAGAGATCGATGCATGCGGCATTGTTGTCGGCATAAAGAGGAAGGCCCCTTCATCTAGTGGAGGAAGGAACTCCTTGCCCAAACCTGGGAACAACCGGTTGATTTGTGCAATGGGAGGGGAGTTTTGTATGATGTTAGGCATCCAGCCAAGAAATGCAGGGGCGCCCCACCAAACCAGTATACCCCATACAATCAATAGAAACGGTAAGGATAAAAATGCTTTTTTATAGACTAGAGCATACTTGAGAATCAGGGGGAAAGCTCTGTAAAATAGCTGAAACAAGGCAAGAATGCCGACAATTATCCCGCCAACAAATAGGAAGTTCAGAATCACCCCTTTTTCAATACCCAAAGGATGCCATAGATTAGTCAGAAAAATAACAATGCTTCCAATGATGATCCAGTTAATGATGCTATACCGAGACTGTCTTTCCTTTTTTATAGGATTTAAAAAGTGATAAGCGATCACCGGAACAATTGTAAACGCAATCAAAGCGGAAGACATCAAGGTAAATGTCTTTGTAAAGGCAAGCGGTTTAAATAGTTTACCCTCTGATGCAACCATCGCAAAGACAGGTAAAAATCCAACAACTGTAGTCGCAATGGCAGTGAATACAGCCCCTGCAACCTCTTTAGTCGCTTGGAAAACAAGTTGTGATCGGCTATCCCCCTCTTTAGAGTCTGAGAATTTCTTGAGGATGTTTTCGCAGATGACAATCCCTGCGTAAACCATCGTTCCAATGGAGATTGCAATTCCGGAAAGGGATACGATATTAGCATCAACACCAAAGATCTTCATGAAAATAAAGCTGACAAGTACACCGAGAGGGAGTGTTGCAGAGATAATAATCGAGCTTCCAAGGTGCTTTAGCATGAATAAAATGACTATCACTGTAACTAGAATTTCAAGAACTAGGGAATGATTTAAAGTCTCTAGGGTTTCCTGAATCAACTCAGTTCGGTCGTAAAATGGAACAATGACAAGCTGACTGACTGTGCCGTCAGAAAGGGTCTTTTTTGGGAGTGTTGGTGCAATTAGCTCGATTTTTTCTTTTACGCTCTTGATAGCTTTAAGGGGATTAAAACCAAATCGAACAACGACAACACCTCCTGCAGCTTCACTTCCTTCTTTATTCAGGACGCCTCGCCTTAATGCAGGTCCAAGGCTGACATTAGCAACATCTTTAATAAAGACAGGGGTTCCGTCCCGAGACTTAATGACTGAGTTTTGCAGGTCTTCAACAGTTTTGATAAAGCCAATTCCACGGATGACATATTCGGCATTATTGACCTCAATTGTTCTTGCACCAACGTCTAGATTAGATCCCTTTACAGCCGTAAAAACATCGTGTAAGGACACATCATAGGCCCTCAAGGCGTCAGGGTTCACATCGACCTGATACTCCTTTACAAATCCGCCAATAGAGGCAACTTCACTAATCCCGTCTGCAGATAGAAGAGCGTAGCGCACAATCCAATCTTGAACCGTTCTAATCTCTTGAAGATCCCAGCCGCCTGTGGGATTTCCCTTTTCATCTTGTCCCTCAATTGTATACCAAAAAATTTGACCTAGGGATGTAGCATCCGGACCAAGAGCCGGTGTTACACCGACAGGTAGAGTTCCAGATGGTAGGCTATTTAGTTTCTCAAGGATGCGACTTCTCGACCAATAAAAGTCGACATCCTCATCAAAGATGATATAGATGGAAGAAAAGCCAAACATTGAAAAGGCGCGTACGTTACTAACACCGGGGGTTGCAAGGAGAGCGGAAGTTAATGGGTATGTAATTTGATCCTCTACATCCTGAGGGGAGCGACCGGCCCATTCTGTAAAGACGATTTGTTGATTCTCGCCAATGTCAGGAATCGCATCTACCGGAACAGGATCTCTTGGCAGATCACCTAAGTTCCAATCAAAGGGAGCTACCATCATTCCCCAGATACACAATACGATCAAAAACAACCATACAATCAAGCGGTTGTTTAAGCAGAATTTGACCAAGCCATTAATGAATGAACCGGCCTGATTTTCATTATCCTTACTCATTAATGACCGTGCCCCTTCATCGGTTTTGAAGCACCTTCTGGAGACATCATGCTAGGCTTAGCTTGAATCTGCGCGGCGCTATCGATTTTGAAGTTGCCATGGACAACCACAAGTTCTCCCTCTTGTATTCCCGAGGCGACGATGTAATAATCCTTTACTCTTGGCCCCAGCACAATCTCTCTTAATCGATACTCCGATGCATTATTGGGGTCTTGTATGTAGACGATTGTGCGTTTACCCGTAATAAGCGGTGCTGTTGCCGGTATCACTAGTGGAGGTTGTGTATCTGTTGGTTTTTGAGAGCTTATCTTTCCATCTATTGACACATAGACATCGACAATGCCGGTGACATACATCCCAGGCTTAAGTTTTCCCTTCTGGTTGCTAGCGACAACCCTGACATTAGCAGTTCTCGTTTTTTCGTTTAAAAAAGGGTCAATAAAGGTAATAACCCCTGTAAAGGTTTCTCCAGGATGGGCGTCTGTTGTGAAGGTAATTTTTTGATCAAGCTTAAGCCCTACTAGATCACTTTCATAAGCTTCAAGCTGAATCCAGACTTCATCTAAATCTGCTATTGTAAAAATCTCAGTTCCTTCCTTGACATACTCGCCTTCCAGGGCGTTTTTATGGATAACGATTCCACTTGTTGGAGCATAGATTGTTAAGAATTCGCTCACTTGATTGTTCTTTTCAATTGCCTCAATTTGTCGTTGGTGAATCCCCAATAAGCGAAGTTTTGTTCGAGCGGATTCCATATTTCTCTTTGATTGGTCTTTGGCAAAGCTCGTATTTGTGTTTTCCAGCGTTTGATAAGCATTAAGAGATTGTAACAACTCCTCTTGAGCAACGATAAGCTCAGGGCTGTAGTAGTCTGCCATTGGATCACCGGATTTCACTTCCATCCCGGTAAAATTCACATACAGTTTTTCTATTCTAGCAGGTACCCAGGCTGTAATATGCTCTAATTTGGTCTCATCATAATCAACCTTTCCATAGAGCCTAATTTCGGACGGAATAAATGCTCGAATGACCGGAGCTACTTCTATCTGGGCTAGTTTTTGTGCTCGAGGTGATAGCGTAACGACAGTTTCTTTCATTTCCAACATAGGCATAGGGCTTTCATTCATGCTAGTTGGAGTCGTTTCAGTGTTCTTTTTAGGAGAGAATACAAAAGCCAGAATTAGGACAATGGCCAACAAAATTACAAGAATGAGAGATAGTCGTTGCTTAGGAGGTATTTTCATCATTCATACGCTCCTATTAATTCTTCGTAAGCGTTGACCTCTTTGGCTAGATCGACATATGCGCGTTCAAATTGGAGCTCAAAGTGCAGTAATATTCGCTGGCTTTCCAAAACCCTATCAAAATCAGCCTTCTTTGCTTTGTAGGATTCCGTTAGGATTTCAAGAGCCTGTCTTGATTGAGGTAAGAGC
>JAJFMB010000218.1 GCA_021772355.1 Chlamydiota bacterium
CTAAAAACTCTTTTGCCTTCAGGAGAAAACCCTTCAGATCACACTCCTGTGGCAGCTGTCTTTAATGATTGAATTACCTCTTCGACGCCGATTCTTTTTTTGTAATCAGGTTCGATCATTTTTCTTATCAGTTTTATGATCTTGTTATCTGTAGCTTCCTCTTTTGTCCATGTAGGATTTTGAAGCGCTATGGTTAAGTAAATCATGACCTGTTTGAGGTACGTTTGTGAACATCGCATTGTTAAATCGCATACGTAATAAAATTCAGGGTCTGATCGGAAAGAGGCGTCTTGGTTTAGTCTGACAATCTCATTGTGTGTTTTTTCAAGATCAGCATACATACCTACTAAATTAGCTTGGAGTTGTTTTAAGTCCGAAGGAGGATTTTTTTGGGAAGGAAATAGATCGAGATAGCTTTTAAGGAAAATGAGTATGTTTTCCCATTTAGGGTTTGTTAGTGTCTCTAAAAAAGTTTCTGGTTGATTATTTATAATTAATTGTAATTCTTGAATTTTCTCATGTATTTGTAATCCATGAGAAATCATGAGGAAAATATAGGGGATGTTCATATTATGATATGAATAGTATAGAGTCATGCCTAAGGCCCAAACATCAATATGAGGGCCGATTTCGGCAGGTATATCATTATTAATACCTACCAGGCCACAAACTTCGGGCGGGCAGTATTCGTAGCTTCCATGTTGATAATTCTCTGTTTTTACATCAAAAGTGCACGCAAGTCCAAAATCGGTAAGGGCAGCATCAATTTGACCGTTTGAAAACTGTCTGATTAGGATATTGGCTGGTTTTAAATCGTTATGCATGATTTTTTGGCTGTGGACATACGCAAGAGCTTGTAAGATTTGGCAAGCAATTGATGAGATTACTTTACTTTTCTCTTCTGGTTCAATTTTGATAGTGTAATCGCTAAGGTCTTGTTCATAGAGTGGCTGATACATGACAAACTTTCCATCGTACATGAGAGATCCTAAGAGTGGAGCAATATGGGGATGACTTTCTAGTTTGTCATAATATTTTAGTTCTTCTTTAACAAACTCGAGGGGTATACCTTTGTTGCTTGTGAGTCTAGCGGCGTTGCTTACGGCTAGTAAGGGACTGCTATTCGAAGCTGTGATCGCAATGGCTTTACAGAGGGTTTTATATGAGCCCTTTCGTGGGTGTTTGTGTTTTATTCCTTTAATAAAAAGCGTTTTGGTGCCGTCAGGTTTGGCAATGCCGTGAATTTTACGACCGCGAAAGATACTGTGGGATTTCTTAAAGCGATGGGTCACACCAGTCTTATTTTTATCAAGTTCTTGCGACAAAAATTGAAACATGCTGTTGATGGCTACTTCATTTTCTTTGGAAAACCATAGAATGTTACGATCGTCACGGGTGGGGTCCTGATAAACAAGGTTACTACTTACAGGTGGGACAAACATCGATTATTTAATATTTTTTTGCAAAGCCATGAACACATCGACTTCCCCTTTTTCGAAACGCATGCCATACACCTCAAAATTGTTTGAGAAAGCGAAGGGAAGATCACTTGCCCAGATGGCATGCCAGGTGTCGATGAGTGAGTTGGGGAAGTCCCCTTTTGCGGTGAAGACAGCGTAGGTTTCTTCGGGGATCTCTTTAATCACAAATCCACTGGGCACATCTTCGGTTTTTTCAACTTCACATCCGATTACAAGTGAATAGGGGTCCATAAAGCCTTTCTCATAATCTGTGTATAAGCCGATAATATCGGGACTTGCCTTGTTGGGAATCAGATCCATGATGCTTTCGGAATAAAACTTTTCCCAGAAAGGGGGGAGGTCTTGCATCGATTGGCCATTGGCGTTGCAAGTCCGTAAGGATACGCCCATTAGTGTCATCGGTTTTCTTGTGATCAGCTGATATTCCATGTCATTTATTCCATTTTTTTTGTTAGGATTATAGAGAAAAATTGAGGAGATGTAAATGGCAAGATTGAGAATTTTCGTGGACGAGGAGCTTGAAATCACTCATCCGTTTCAGGAATGTTTGGAAAAATTTCAAAAACGAGGGGGAACGGTACATTTTCTTCCCGGTGAGGTAGATTTGCAGGATGGGGATTTCCTCTATACCGCTTGTTCAGGTGCGCAGTGCCGCTCTCAAGCTCTTCACCTTTTTCTACAGCAAAAGATCACTACTACTATGCGCCTTCATTTGCCGCATGCTTCACGTCGTGGTTATGATCCATACAATGGCCTTATGCATATCCACAGGGAAAGAAAGATTGAGGATCAGTTTGAGCAATACTTTGGCCGCTCTAAAGCAGAACGGTTTGGTTATGACCAGGTGCATAAATGGATTTGCGGCGAGGGGTGGGATATCCCTACAATTCGGGAGTATTACGATAGAGAATACTTTGGTCCCTCATCTGCCAAGAGGCGTCTCTATTTCGCCTTCGCTAAGCCGGTGCATGTGATTATTAAAAGATTAATTGATGCTAACGACGATCTCTCCCGCGTCCATGTGATCGCCATCCCTTTAGAAGATGAGATCACCTCACCCCCTGAAGGGTTGACTGGCGGGTCATGCGAGGCCTATCAAAGATTTATGAAGCTTTTAGAAGGTATGGTTAGAATATGATTACTTTTTATCGTCGTTGTAATTCTGTCTGGATGGCTTGCCAGACAGGTCGGTCTTTCTCTTTTTGATCTTCGCTTAATTGTTCATAGGGTGTACGAACAAGCTCTTGATTATTCCAGGCATCTTCTGCGGAACTTTCCCAGTGGCCGGTATAACGCCACAAGACGGCTGTATCTCTATCCATATCGACACTATCGGGATCTTTCTCTTTTGCCAAAAGCAAGGTTGATGCACAGCAAACGGCTTGTCTTTGGTTTTGGTAAATTTGCTCAAGTCGTGCGTTAGGGTCTTCGAAACTATCTGCGTGGGCGATCAGTCCTTCATAGCTTCTTGCGTTAGCGTTGATAACATCGGCTTTTTCATCGTTGAGATTTATCTTTGACGTATCTTTTTTGTTACCGTCCTGATTGACAAAGGTTTTATAAAACTCAGCGCGTTTTTCCTCTTTGATGTCGCCTACTCTTAATCTGAAACTTTTTCCTTCGTATCGGGAATTGTAGGTTTCTAAGCCTTTATCTGTTAGAAAGTCTTTCATTTTATCGTTTGTGGCTTCTTTTCCTGTTTTGGGATCGATGATGCTTGCGCCCATAAGGGGATTCGCAGGGTTGTCTACTTTTGCGCTTTGTCCCGCATCCCAATAGCCCTTATCATGGGTTGTTTTGGCAAAATTTAGGCGGAAGTCCAAGGGGAGAGAATCGAAATCTTTTCCCATCTCATCAAGAACAAAGGATCTTATAGGCTCCCAGTGTTCGGCATATTTTTCTTTGGATTCATTAGCATTTAGGGCGGGCACGATGTTGTTTTTGTGAAATTTATCGCATTTGTCCGCCATAACACTAAGTTTACCCATTAAGCTCTGAGCCTTGACTTGATCGATGGGAGCGTTAGGTGGGTGATGTGGTGTAGCAGGAGAGCGAATGCTGGCACTTTGTGCCGGTTTTGCTTCTTTAACACTTGCCGCGACTTTGGTTGGATCTATGCGACCCTCTTTTAGAGGAGAAGATTTGGGAGATTGATTCTTTGGGCTTGAGCTTTCACCGCTACCGGTAATC
>JAJFMB010000219.1 GCA_021772355.1 Chlamydiota bacterium
ACCATTCCAATCACTAGCATCGATATGACGCTAATAATGGAAACGGAAAGTTGCCGCCATCTTGGAATCAGGTACTTGAGAGCTATTGAAAGCTCAAACATGTGAGATTACTTTGTTTCTTTAAACTCAACGTGTTCTCTAACCACTGGGTCGTACTTCTTAAGCGTAATGCGATCCGGTGTCGAACTCTTATTTTTAACCGTATAGTAGTGAAAGTGACTTTTTGAACTTTTTAGTTTAATTTTTTCTCTTTTGCTAGCCATTACTTAACTCCGTATGAATTTTTTTATGAAAAAATCATAACCGAATTTTGATTAAGCATCAAGGGAAATTAATATCCTAATGTCAATCTCATTGTCAGTCCATGTAGAGCTAATGCTCCGGTATTTAAAATTGTTTGTTTGGTGTCAACGGCTCTACCACCTGTTGAGCGGTAAACTTCCTGCAAGTTGAACCAACCGTTTAATTCATAACCGATAAAAAGTTCGTAGTCCATGCAGCACTCTTTGCCTACACTTTGAAATGAGGGGCCTAGGATAAACTGCATATGCTGTACATAACGGTAGTCTTTATAGTGCAAGTCTCTTACTGGAGCTGTGTGATCAAATGCGATTTCAGGCTCATAATCTGTATGTTGTTTTGATTTGTTTTCGTAGTGTCCTGCAAAGCCTGCAATTGAAAATTTTGCCGTTAAATACATATTACAGAGCCACCACCAATCACTGGAAATCCCTACGCGTAATCCTCCGGCATTATAGCACCAGTCATTGTGGATGCGTGTTTCATTCTTCTCTTTATCGAAATATTTTACAGACCAGTGTTGGTTGATAAACGCGGATGTGACACCTCCAATTAAGCGCATGCGCAAGTGTGGATTGGGATCAAACACGCGTGAGAATAGCACGTCAAATAGTTGATAGCTCAAGTCAATAGAGCTTTTGGCTTTAGCTAAAGGTAAATCTGCAATGGCGTCGGAGAGTTGAGGGAACGTTCCGTTAAGGTAGAGATCTCTTTCAATAGGTTTTTTTGAACTATCGTTTCCGCACCCTTTGTAGTATGTATATTCGGCAAAAACCTCCCAAAAATCAGGAGCGTTGTAATAGCCGAGCATAAGCCTTACGCCAGGCTCGAAGTCAAAACAGGTTTTGTTCAGATTGCCTGTTGCATAATTTTGATCACTATCAATTGGTGCCCAAGACTTCTCACCCATTGTGACAGAGTAGTCTAAAGCGCCTTCCTCAACTGTCCAATAAAGAAATTCAATATTTCCAAAAATTCTTTTGCATCTTGGAAAGAATGCCTCTCCGGTTTCTGAAGGGGGAAGGCAACGTGCTTTGCAACACTCTGCATTGTAGTTTTGTGCGCTAACAACAGATGAAAAGAAAAAAGAACCAATAAGGGCGAGCTTGGCGAGCTTCATGATAACTCCATAAGTAAATCAATTTTTTTGTATCTTAGAAAACATTCAAATTGAAAATCAACTTTTTTTTTCATGAGCTAGCAATGGTGAAAAAAAATATTTAATGGAGTGTGATCAATATTATATTAGTAATTCATTCGATGAGAATCAGGTTGTCTATTTGTATAGTGAGTGTTATTATATCTGCTATTTTTAATAATAATGTTCGGTTGTTTATTATGAGTGTTTACGGTCCATGGAACGGGGGCTCCAATAGTGCATTTTATTCTCATGAAGTTGATGTGGGTATGCCTACTCAGCCTCAACAAGTACGAGCTGATTGTGAAAGAAATGTCGTCAGTAAAGAGGCTCATACTCCTTCGAAAGCCAAGCCTAAATCTTCAATTCGTCAATCGTGGACTCTCGAAAATGATGGGATTTTACGCGACGTTATTGCAAGGGTGAGTAGTCTGCAAAATACAATAAAATGGACTCAGGTAGCATTTGAGCTTCGAGATGTGCATGGCATACATGGTTTTTCAGGTAACATGCTTTGTCATCACTGGAAGTATCTGCAGGGTCAAGTAATTGAAAGAAGTGGGTTCTCTGCAGAGGAGAACACGTTTATCTTTCAATCTCGTTATGGTGCGAACAATAATTGGGTTCAAATTGCCGATGAGTTAAATGACAAGCACCACTGTAACAAACAACATAAGAGAACTTGCATGCAGGTAAGGGATCAATATTATGCCATTCATGGAGCTTCCAAACAAGGTAATGCCACATCGGTCGAGGAAGATCAGACTCCTAGTCCCTCAACTCCACTTAACTTAAGTGAAAAAGTTGTTGTGGCTAACTCAAAGAAAAAATATCCTTTGAGGCAAAAATTTAGATGGACAGCGAGTTTGGATAAATGGTTACTGGCCGAAATGCAGAACAACCATTTCAATGGCAAGAGAGTTAAATGGCGTAAGATTGCAAATGCAATTCAAACGATGTCAGGAGGTATTATTACCGGTAAGAAAGTTTATCATCATTGGCACTGTTATCTAGATCCCGCTATCGATAAAAGTTCTTTCACTTTAGTAGAAGATGCGGTCATTGTAGGCCTGGTTAAGAGCCATGGTTGTAAGTGGGCTCAAATAGCAGACATGATAAATTCCCAACGAACGATTGATCGCCATCTTAGAAGAACTGATATGCAAATAAAAAATCGCTATAGTTCACTCATAAAAAAAATAGCCGACAAAGCACAAGTTTAATGAGCCAAATACGCATTTCAAAATTACTATCGGAAAGAGGGATTTGTTCTCGTCGGGAGGCAGATCGCTATATTGAGCAAGGGCAAGTTTGTGTGAATGGCGAGGTGATCTCAGAATTAGGAAGTAAGTGTCCTGAAGATGCGCATATTGAACTACTCTCATCAGCTAAAAGAGCTCAAGAAAAAAAGGTAACGATCCTTCTGCACAAGCCCGTGGGGTATGTGTCCACTCAGCCTGAGAAGGGATATTCCGAGGCACTTGAGTTGATAACACCCGAGAATCAAGTTGGTGCAGGGGAATTCCATTTTTCACACTTAAAAAAGTTAGCTGTAGTGGGGCGCTTAGATATTGATTCTAAAGGGTTGCTCCTATTGACCCAAGACGGCACTTTAGCTAAGAAAATTATCGGACCTGAGTCGAATGTTGAAAAAGAGTATCTCGTGCGTGTCGAGGGAAGGATTACCCACGAGAGATTAGAGTCTCTTCGTTTTGGTCTATTCTTGGATGAGAAGCCGCTTAAACGTGCGAAGGTTGATGAGATACAGCCAGGTCTCTTAAAATTTATCCTTACAGAGGGGAAAAAGCGTCAAATCCGCCGTATGTGCGACATCGTGGGATTAGATGTCACATCCCTAAAAAGGGTAAGAGTCGATGACATTCGTTTAGGAGATCTTCCTATGGGGAAATGGTGTTACTACTCACATCCTGGCGATGCGCGTGGCCGCTTCTAAGGTGAGTGGGTCACTTACTCCTTTGAAGCGATAGCGATGGTAGCCAAGGCCGGCGATCATGGCTGCGTTGTCAAGCGTGAGCTCTGGTTTAGGCCACAAGATGCGATGTTCAGGAGCTTCTTTTGCAAACAACGTGCGCAAATAGCGGTTGTTCGTGACGCCACCTCCCAAAACAATTGTTGAGCATTCTTCGTCATTTGCCGCACGCAAGGTTTTTTTTACGATATCTGCAAAAGCTGTGGTTTGAAAAGAAGCGGCAAGATCGCATTTATCTTGATGCTCGGTAATCTGATGATTTTGGCAAGTATAGAGGACTCCGGTTTTGATACCGCTGAAAGAGAAGTGTAGAGGACGTTCCTTGACACGACCGGCTTTTAAGGGAAAGCGTTCTGGATTACCTGTTTTGGCTAACTTTTCGATTTCAGGGCCTCCCGGATAGGGTAGGTTGAGAATCTTGGCTACTTTGTCAAAGGCCTCGCCAATAGCATCATCGACAGTTTCAGAGATGGGTGTGTAATCGCCAAGGGCATTTATGCGGATAAGAGAGGTATGTCCTCCCGATAGAACGGCGCCGATACAAGGAAATAAAGAGTCTTGAGGCTGATCCATCAGTGCGGCATAAAGATGTGCCTCGATGTGGTTGACGCCAATAAACGGTTTCTGGAGGGTTAGAGCTAATGTTTTAGCTGTATTGAGACCAATTAAGAGAGCTCCGATAAGACCTGGTCCATAAGCTGCCGCGATGAGATCGATCTCATCAAGAGTAACAGAAGCTTCATTTAGAGCTTGATCGACAACTGAGAGCATGACATCAATATGGCGACGGCAGGAAAGCTCGGGAACGACACCGCCAAATTCTCTGTGAAGATCGATTTGAGAGGAGACGACGTTGGACAGAATTTTCTTGCCATCTTCGACGATGGCGCAGGCAGTCTCATCGCATGTACTTTCAATTCCCAATACTAACATGCGAAAAATGGTAAACTAAAATGTAATTAAAGACAACTGTACTATATTATCTGTAAATAATTTTTCCGCCTTCTCGGGTCGCTTTTCCTTGCCTTGGAGTTCCTGGAATGGTGTCTTTCTTTTCTCCGCTGTATTTGATTTTACCGTCTTCTCGATAAGACTTTCCTCTATCCGGGGTGCCTGGTACAGGATCGTAATAGTAATCTGTGTAGACTTTATCGCCTACAACCCTTGATTGTTTGTAGGTACGCGACTGAGCTTCTAAATTTGTGGGAAGAAATGCAAAATATACAACGAAGACACAAAGTAAAGAGATGATTAACTTCATAACCTCCTCCTTTTTTATTATTATACAACTATTTTGAATTAAATGCTTGTTAATAGCAGGCTCTAGCTATAAACAAGCTTTCGGGGATTGAGTCGATTTTTGCGGCACAGATAAAGTCATTTTCAGTGAGGTTGTCGATTTTGTGAGTCCACAGTGTTATCGTTACTTTTCCCCACGATAGGTGTATGTCAGGATGGTGCCCTTCTTGTTCCGCGACTTGGCCAACTTTATTGGTAAAAGCAAGGGCGTGTTGAAAATCCGGAAAGGTAAACTCTTTTTTTAGGTGGTGGTGGTCGACAATGTTCCAGTTTCCACCAAGCTCTTCGAGAAGTGTAGATTGAACAGCTGTGTCAAGTGAGGGCGTTCCTTTGTTGCAAGGTTCACAATGTTTATTCTTTAGATTCATAGCGCTAACTTCCTATTGATAAGGTTGACGGTTTTTTGTATGTCTTCCGCAAGAATACGGTCCTTTGTTAATTTAGGGACTTCTTTTCTCAGTTCCTGATACAGTTTTTTGGTCCCAACGCCTAACTGCTTGATTTTTCTCATATCGATGGCTTGGGCGCCTGCTAGCCACTCTACAGCGAGTATCGCTTTAATATTTTCCACGATTCTCTTCAGTTTTCTTCCTGATATCATTCCCGTAGAAACGTGATCTTCAATACCGACATTGCCGGGGCTTGAGTCTGTGACGCTAGGATTGGCAAGGAGCTTGTTTTCATTAACAAGAGAGGTGTCCAGATACTGCGAAGCCATTAAGCCGCATTGCAAGCCATCTTGCTTCGCCAAAAAGGGAGGTAAGCCACTGTATTGGGGATTGAGAAGGAGTTCCAAACGCCTTTGGGACACACTCCCAATTTCTGCTAAAGCAAGAGATGCGACATCAAATGCCATTGCGAGAGGTTGGCCGTGAAAGTTGCCGCCATTGAGGATAAGGTGATGATCTGGGAAAATGAGGGGGTTGTCGACTAAGGCATTTAACTCAAGTTCTGTGATTCCTCTGGCATACATCATAGCGTCGCGGCTGGCACCATGTATCTGAGGAGCGCACCGAATGGAATAGGGGTCTTGTAAATGTAAGTGTTTGGTTTGTGCATAAAACAGATAGGACTTGTGGAGCTGGGAGTAAATGGTTTGTGCAGACTTGATTTGTCCTAACTGTCCTCTTTCTTCATGTATCAAGGGGTGCAGCGGTTCTGGGTTTGCGGAAAACGCCTCATAGGTGAGTGCAGTGATATGGTCGGCGATATCGATCAGCAATAAGGCATTTTCTAGCGCAAGCCCGCCGGTTGCCAATGAGGCTTGTGTTCCGTTAATAAGAGCAAGTCCCTCTTTTTCTGCCAAACGTAAGGAAGATAGCTTTGCTTTTTCTAACGCCTCCTTTGCGAGTACGATTTTTCCTTTATAGGAGACATAACCCTCACCCATTAGAGCTAGACTCATATGTGCTAGGGGAACTAAATCTCCGCCTGATCCTACGGATCCGTGTTCGGGAATCAAGGGATAAATTTCTTCTTGGATGAGCGCATAAAGGGCCTCGCACAAACGATACCGTACCCCGCTATGACCTTTTACTAAAGTATTGAGACGCAGGGCCATTATCATGCGCACTTCCTCATTGGAGAGTAAAGCACCATAACCGGCCGAGTGACTTCGGATGAGATTCTCCTGTAGCGCAAGTAAACGTTTGTGATGAATGCGCTTGTTTGCAAGAAATCCCATCCCGGTGTTTACTCCGTAGATAGGCTCATTCTTTTTAATTGCTGCTTTTAAGTAGCGGTTCGCTTGCCTTACACGGTGCATCACAGACTTAGACATTACAACCTTGGCTCCTTGAGCGATGGCAGTAAGAGACGCTAGCTTTAAGCTATTCCCGTCTATAAGAACGACTTGCGCATTTTCTTGCGTTGCTTTCATGATTCCCTCTTCTGCTAGATTACGGATGGGGTGATAAAAGGGAACGAAAATTTTAGTTTAAACAAAGTTGTAGATAAAAAGAACAATCAAGGGCAGAAGATCCTAGATGTTCTCGACTTGAAGATGTTCGATCAGTTTTGAGAAAAACTCAGGAGACCAAATAGCAAGACGTTCTGGATCTTGGATAAATGGGCGCATGTCGGCCTTTGCACTTTCCCAGTCAATCGCTTGAATTTTTTCCTTTACCAAGTGGATAATTTTGTCTCTATTAAGTTTCTCATCGTCTTTTAGGTTTTCAGCTTGCTTCATACAGCTTTCCAAATAGCCAATTCCTAATGGTATTTTGTTTTGAATGTACCAGACTAGATCATACCAATCTCGTCCTTTTACCCTTCCCTTCCAAGCTCTATAAAGCAGCGCATGCATTTTGCCTGCAAAAAGGTCGCTTTTACAAAATGTGGTCACGTAGAAAGAGACTGGATTTAGTACCAATTGATTCTCCAGTCTAAAACAGGGCGGAGGATCTGTGTCGACTTCAAGTTTTATTTGTACCTTTTCGTTCGAAATGGTCTTTTTAGCTTTTTCCTGCTCCCCAATAGCCAAGTAGAGCATTAAGGTGTTTGTTTTCATGAAAGCTGAGACGATATTTGTTTCAATATTCTTTTCTTTTTGCTTCACTTCCATATCAAATCCAAATGAGGCAAGCTCTCTTTGTAGTCCGTATAGGTAAGGTGTAAAGTCAAAGTTGGGGTCGGGTTTGAGTAGTGTAAAATCCAAATCCTCACTAAAACGATCTAATCCGTAAAGGATTCTCAGTGCTGTTCCACCGTAAAAGGCCGCCTTTTCAAAAAAGCCTTGCCTTTCAAGTCCAAGCAAAGCTGTTTGTTGTAGGATTTCACGGATTTTGGTTTGCTCTCCGATTTTGGAATTTTTATAATGTCGAATCATTTTATTGATCATAGCAATCCTAGGGTTTGAACGAGTGTCGTTACAGGCTTTGAGCGATAACACTCGGAAATCTCAAGCAAAAGTCTCTTATCTAGCTGTCTCAAACTGTCTTCATCAATCCTTCGTGCTTCGCATAAATCTACTAGTAGCTCTTTAGGGCCAAGTCCTTTACATTTGATATAAACTAGATCGGCAAGTGCTTTTTCGGGTGCTGCAATTAAAAAATTGCCCTCTTCATTCTGAGACTGATCAATGCCTACTACATAACGTGGATGACTGAGATAGTGGTAGTCAAACGTCCCCAATGGTGTCTGGAAGCTCACAGATTTGATTGACGAAATACTTGTTACCACATAGACGCCTTCAGGGATAATCCCATAATATGAAAGAGCCCACTCTAAGCTCAAATAGGAAGGGCCGTGAAGAAGATTAGCAATTTGCTCATAGGGCACACGATTGTCATCGATCCTTTCAGCGATCACAAAAAAGCCGTTCTTTAATCGAATTAAATCGCCATTTTTTACAAGCCTGGTGATAAAATCATACGGATTGGCATAATCTGCCAGGAGGGGCATCAAATGATGGGTTTCGATATAAGCTGTCTTGGCAAAGCGCAAAATTGGGTGCATTGGGAATTTTTTCTCCTATTCATAATTAAAACAGAAACTCTAATTATTTTGGAGATTCTGGTGAAAAAAAAACAAAAAAACGATAGAAACTCCAATTATATTGGAGATTCTGTCTGATTTTAGCTGAGTTTTTGAGTAGCGAGGGCCATAAAAAGGGGAATTTCTTTACGGCTGCGGTTTTCTCGTTTGGCAGCTCCCCCTTCACTTGTTTTGTCTGAACACCACTCCTCGATGTTCGTGATAGCGA
>JAJFMB010000220.1 GCA_021772355.1 Chlamydiota bacterium
TATCCAGTGCATTTAAGGAAAAGAGCGCTTTTTTCTACACGATCAAATGAGGTAAAAATGGGTTTAATCCCGATAATTTCGATCTGATCGAAATAGGGGGCTAGCTGTTCTTGATAGGAATCGATGAAAGATTGATTCCACTGTTTAAGGTAGGGTTGATTCTCGGAAATGATAAAATAGCCGGTACTACCAACCTGCTCCTCTGCCATGCTGGGCCAGAAGGAGAATTGATTGAGGCGGTTTTGCAGTAAATTAAGAAAATAAGCGCGTTTTTGGTCTGGGCTATAGAAGCTTAAAATACTGCTCATTTGATATTTATCGCTAAAAAGAAACTGCTCTTGAGGAAGAGCGGCAATGTGCTTCTCAAGTTCTTGCCACCCCATGTGGTGACGAAAGAAGTTGTAGCGATAGGGAATATTAATAAGTGAATTTGCTTGGACATAAGGTATGCCAAACATAAGAGTGTTTTGGAAAAGAGCGAAGACGATGCCGCAAACAAGCATAAGTTTCCCAAGAGGCAATTTTTCACAGGCAAACCAAGCGAGAAATACGATCCCTGTGGGGTAGGCAAAGACACACCAATTTCCTTGAATCTTCTGAGATAAAGAAAAATAGCTATACAAGACGACAAGGCTCAGGGTTACGCTTCCACAAAAAACAAGCGATCGCTGTATTTTTCTGCCTTGGAAAATAAGAAAAAGAAATCCAATGATCAGCGTGAGAAAAAGCAAGGGAGAGAGGATCCCGGCCTGCATGGCGAGAAAGTCACCGAAATTACCTTTTGAGGCTTTAATTCCAACTTGTTGGCCTAACATAGTAGATTGAACATGGCGAAAGGTAACCCAGTCATGCTCGTAGTTCCAAATGAAGCTGGGAAGAAGACCAAGCATGGAAATCGCAATCCCTATGAGAAGTTTTGTTTTGGATGCACGAGGGTAATAGGGGAAAAATCCTAAGACAAAAAGCCAAAATACAAAAATGGGCCACTTGAAAAGAGCTCCAAAAAAAATGACAACCCCAATAAGCAAGAAATTTGGTGATCGGCTTTCTGTTAGTGCTTTTGCCATTAGATAGCTTGCCAACGTCCAAAAGAGCACAAGGCCTCCATCGGTCACTGCAAGGAAGGATCCTAACATGCCGAGTGGAGAAAGCGCCATAATAGCGCCGGCAAAAAAAGCAGTCCAGGGCTGTAAACGACAAGCTTTTGCGGTGCAGTACACAAAGATGGCCGATAGAAAAGCAAGTACGATCGCACCAAAACGCACACCGAATTCGGTATTTCCAAAAAGTTGGCATCCCGTCCAAATCTCCCAGGCAATACCGGGAGGTTTGCTATAATAGCCCCAGGATAGGTCTTGACTCCAGCACCAGTACTGCGCTTCTTCGGGACCCAGCGGGATTTGTGCATAAAAGATAATCCCAACAACAAGCAGGGCTTTTAGAAAAAGTAGTACCAAAAGGCAATGGAAGGGTGTTTCTTTTAGGATCATACATCTCTGTCAGGGAAGCTAAAAAAGTCTCTCAAAGACTGTAGGGTGACATCGCGTCCTATTGCTGCAATGGCATCGGTTAGGGGGATTTTTTTAGGACATACTCTAACGCAATTTTGAGCATTTCCACAATCATTAATGCCACCTTCCTCCATTAGAGGGCGCAGCCGTTTGTGTTTTTGATGTGCACCGGTAGGATTGGCATTGAAAAGGCGCACTTGAGCCATGATTTGCGGTCCTAAAAACTTAGAGCGCTTGTTGATTTGAGGGCACGCCTCTACACAACATCCACACGTCATGCAAGTTGAAAGGGAGTACATCACTTCTTGTTTATCCGGGCTAATCTTCGGCCCCGGTCCATGATCAAAGGTGTTGTCAACATCGATCCACGCGTTGACCTTCTTCAAATTTTCAAACATGCTGTCACGAGAGAAGACAAGATCGCGGATAAGTGGAAATTTGCTAAAGGGAGCAAGAGTGACCGTGGTACTTTTGGTTTTCTCGATGATGGGTTCAATCAGGGTTGTGCACGCTTGTCTGGGAAAGCCATTGATTAGCATCGAACAGGAACCGCAAACCTCTTCCAAACATCCTGCTTCCCATACAACAGGTGTCACCTTTTCCCCTTTGCAATTCACAGGATTTTTCTGAATATCCATCAACGCCGAAATGATATTCGTCGAAGGGCGCCGTTTTAATTCAAATTCCTCCCAGTACTGCTTTCCGGGAGTGCCACGATAAATTTTGAGTCGGAATGTGCTCATACTTTCGCTTATATCGGTAATTCGATATTTTCGGGAATATTTTCTAGTTTTGGAGTTATTTTCTTTGCCTTCACATAATCACGTGAAATAGGCTCTAAGTGACGAATATCGATATCTTCATAAGAAATTACCGGTTCATCTTCTGTTTTATCATAGGTGGCAATCGTTGTTTTTAGCCACACTTGATCATCGCGTTCGGGAAACTCCGGCTTAAAGTGCGCTCCCCGAAATTCATCACGCAGCAAAGCCCCTTTGGTGATGATCAACGCCAGATCTATCATTGCCCGAAACTGATTAGCAAAGATATAGGTTTGATTGAGATGATGCCCGCGATCATCAAGAGATATGTTGCGATAGCGCTCTCTAATCTCTTTGATCTTATCAAGTGTCATCCGCAAGTCTTTGTTATTTCTTTTTACCGTGACATTATCGATAAGCAATTCTGCCAATTCGTCGTGCAAACGATGAACATTTTCCCCGCCATCACGATTCATGAGCTCCTCTTTAAAATCCTCTTCAATTTTCAAGGCACTGTCATATACATGTGAAGGAGTGTCTGTGCAGCTTGTATGCAAACTTCCCAAATAACGGGGCACCTCAACACCTGTGACAAGCCCTCCAAAAATACATGAGAGCAAAGCATTTGCCCCGAGACGGTTAGCGCCGTGATATTGATAGTCTGATTCTCCGACATTAAAGCAGCCGGGAATGTTTGTCATCTGACGGTAGCGCGTCTTGCGATCGACATCATCTGCTGCCGGCCAATCCACCCAGCCTCCTCCCATGGAGTAGTGCACAGCAGGAAAGATCCGCATCGGCACTTTTCTTGGATCGGCTCCGGTGAACTTGGTATATATTTCTAAAATGGATTCTAGTCTGTGCTTTTTTATCTCCGAAAGGTGGCTGACGTCGAGATACACTTCCATTTCCCCATTGACACCCAAGCCCATTTCGCAAATACGAAGGATTTCACGTGCGCCAATGTCGCGCGGCACAAGATTTCCGTAGGCAGGATACATATCTTCCAAGAAGTACCAAGGCTCTCCTGTTTTTCCACATGGAATCATCTCTCCATTAGGAGCCTGAATCATTTTGGAAGCATCTCCTGTCACCCAAATGCGGCCCCCTTCTCCCCGAGCAGATTCAGACATCAAACGCAACTTATCTTCTCCGGGGATTGCCGTTGGATGAATCTGAATAAATTCCCCATTGGCGTACTTCATCCCTTGTCGCCATAATCGACCATTGGCAGCACCTGTGCAAAAAGTGGAGTTCGTTGACTTCTTAAAAAAAAGACCTGGCCCTCCTGTTGCAATCTCAACAGCATCAGCTTTTAGAGCCTCTAATTTAAGAGAGAACTGATCCATCATAACAATGCCGCGCGCAACCCCTGCCTCATCTAATACAAGACTCATAAATTCATGGTGTTCGAATTTTTCGATCCGCCCTTTTGCTTCAAAGCGCCTCACCTGTTCGTCCAAGGCGTAAAGAAGTTGCTGTCCTGTTGACGCTCCACAAAATGCAGTGCGGTGATAGAGTGTGCCGCCGAAACGACGAAAGTCGATATTTCCCTCTGGTGTGCGATTGAAAGGGCAGCCAAGACGATCCATTAAATGAATGATCTTTGGGGCGCATAGACACATTTCAACAATTGGAGGTTGATTCGCTAAAAAATCACCACCTTTGATGGTATCGTAAGCGTGAACATAAGGAGAATCGTTTTCTCCCATTGTGTTGATTGCTGCGTTGATCCCTCCCTGAGCACACACCGAATGGGAGCGCTTCACTTTAGTCACGCATACGATCTTAACTTTACAACCGTTTTCAGCAAGCTTCATAGCTGCAGAAAGACCAGCTAATCCACCACCAACGACGATGACTTCTTTTTCATTTTTCATTGTTTCAAATTAAACCAGTATGTTCCAAAAATTGTTGCCAAACCCAGAAATGCGACAAGAATCATCAAGAAAATAGCTATCCGACGCATCCAAAGCTGCGAGCGCTCTGTCAGCGTTACACCCCATGTGATCATTGCCGTCCACAAACCATTAAAACCGTGATAACAGGCCGCTAGAACAAAAAGAGTGTACAGTACAATCATAAGCGGCATTTTAAAAACATCACGTACCATAAGTAGATCGGCCAACCCAAAACTATTCGCTACAATGAGAACTTCGTTATTCTTTAGAGAAAATTCTCCCAACGCGTGCGCCCACTCTATCTCTTGCCGTTGTTTTTGTTTTTCAAGCAGTGTCTCGCTCGCCTCTATTCCAACCAAACTCATCTGTTTTTTTTCCTCTTCAACCTGATCCGGATCTAGAATCCGAAAACCAAGGCGCTTTGAAAGAGGAAGAAGCCCAGCATCATCGGTAACGCGCACCATGTAGTACTCCTGTCCATTCATCTGAGCTGAAACAGGAAATTCCATAAACCGCATGTGGATCACATGAGCAATAATGCCTACGACAAGCACCCACGATGTGATTCGCTGCCACGTATAAGCGTGATTGCGAGAATACTGTTTCAGAGCGGGCTTGGTGCCGTCAGTAGAATGGGAGTTTGCTAAACTCGTACGCAAATACATGATTCCCCAAACCAAATGAATAAATATAGGTAGTCCCAATAGGACAATTTCAATCACCGGCAAATAAGGCAGATCGTGTATCGCATTGACCGCATCAACAAACCCTTTGCCATCCTCACCTATAAAAAGGGCTGCTTGGGAATTGGTCAGCAAATGCTCGAGAATGTAGATAACAAGAAAAAGACCCGTCAATGAGTGCAGGCGTCTTAAAATAAAAGCTTGAGGAAGTCTTAAAGCTGTCTGTGTCGTCATAAACGAAGAATCTATCAAAAATTCAATCTACTACACAAGAATTTTTTTAGAGAAAAACTCAATTAATTAAATCTATTTTAATAAACAATTGTATTGATTTAAACTGACAAAATTTCATATTATTTTCTTCACAATACTTAACTTTTTTCATTTATGGACTTTATTCACGACCCCTACCAACCCGGCGAAACGATTGCCGCCATTGCCACTCCTCCAGGAGAGGGTGGTGTCGCTATTATTCGCATTTCAGGCGAAAAAGCATTAGATATTGCCGACAAGGTTTTTTCCGGCTCCGTACATTCTTACCAAACCCATACAGCTCATTTCGGACACATCCATGAAAACGGAAAGCACGTGGATGATGTGCTACTTCTCGTCATGTTGGGAAAGCGCTCTTTTACGGGAGAAGACACCGTCGAGGTGCATTGCCATGGAGGGCGGCTAATTACGAGACGGGTCTTGGATGTCATTTTACATGCAGGAGCGCGTGCGGCAAGACCGGGAGAGTTCAGTTTTAAAGCCTTTATCAACGGGAAATTGGATCTGGCTCAGGCTGAGGCAATTCAAGAGTTAATTTGCGCAAAGAACGAACATGCGCTTGACGCTGCTGAAGAGCAGCTACAAGGAAAACTCTCGATAAAGATCTCCCTATTTCAACAAAAAATTACACATATTGCCGCGATCCTAGAGGCTTGGGTAGATTTTCCGGAAGAGGGATTGGAATTTGCCACACTAGAAGAAGTGTGCGGTGAGCTGCAGGAAATGTGCAGTGAAATGCAGAAGCTCGTCGATACTTTTCACGATGGGAAAATTGTGCACGACGGCGTGTCACTCTGCCTAATCGGAAGACCAAACGTCGGAAAATCTTCTCTACTAAACGCTTTGCTTGATAAAGAGCGCGCCATAGTATCTCCGCAACCCGGAACCACGCGCGACATTGTCGAAGATAACCTGCGCTTAAATGGACTCAACCTGCGCGTTATCGACACAGCCGGTATCCGTGAAGCTGTGGAGGCTATCGAACAAGAGGGAGTGCGACGCACACACAGTGAAATGACAAAAGCGGATCTGATCTTACTCGTTCTTGACATCACCGAAGGATTACATCACGATGATCGCCAACTTTTGCAAAAACTTCCGTTAAACAAAACCATTATCACTTGGAATAAACAGGACTTGCATCATACAGAAATTCCACAACTTGATGCTCCCCACATTCTAACACTCTCTGCTAAAGAAAAAGTCGGTTTGGAAAACTTACATGCTAAAATACAAGATGTCGTTTGGGAGCATGGCCCTCCATCAAGAGAAGAGATCATCATCACCAACGCCAGACACAAAGAAGCGCTTTGCAACGCCATTTGCGCTGCCAATAAAGTGATCGAAGGCCTACACGCAGATCTATCACCTGAATTTTTAGCAATGGATATGCGTCAGTGCCTAAATGAACTCGGAAAAGTCATCGGAACAAACATCACTGAGGATATTCTCTCCGCCATCTTTTCCACATTTTGTGTCGGGAAATGAGAAAAAAAGAAAAAGCCGCTAAAATCCATGAAATCCTCAATCATCTTTTTCCTCACCCTCCTATCCCCCTGAACCATACTAGTCACTACACACTATTAATCGCTGTTCTATTATCGGCACAATGCACCGATGCACGAGTGAATATCGTCACACCCCTCCTCTTTCACAAAGCCGACACTCCAGAAAAGATGTGTCAACTCACTGTCGCAGAAATTGAGGACATTATCCGCCCCTGCGGCCTTGCCCCTAGCAAATCCCGCAACATTCACAAACTCTCCCAGATTCTAGTCGAAAAGCACAACAGCCAGGTTCCCCATACCTTTAAAGACCTAGAAGCCCTTCCAGGCGTTGGACACAAAACAGCTTCCGTTGTGATGGCGCAAGCCTTTGAACTTCCAGCATTTCCCGTCGACACACATATTCACCGCTGCGCAAAACGATGGGGCTTAAGCACAGGAAAGACTGTAGAACAAACAGAAAAAGACCTCAAACGACTCTTTCCCCAAAAAGATTGGAATACTCTCCACCTACAAATCATCTACTTTGCCCGCAAGTACTGCCCGGCTAGAGGGCATCACGCAAAAGAGTGTCCTATTTGCACTTGGCTATAGTCTACCCAATGGCCCACCGGGCACAACAATAAAACCAACAACCTTAGTGATAAATAACTATCACTTCACCGCTTGTAATTCGCAAACTATCACAAAAAAATGCTCGGGGGCATAATTAACCTCAACCGAAGGGATGATGCGAAGCATATTCGCTGAGGTTGAGGCTAGTGTCGGCTTTAGCCGACACTATTAGTAACACAATAACTGAAAAGCAAAGACGTTGGGGTAAGACGAAGTAGTAATTTTTGTAGTGAGACTAAAGTGTCTTTGTAGTGAGACAAGAGTGTCGCAGAACCTTAACCTCCCTTCCTTCTCCCTCCCTTCCCTCCTTCCCTCCTTCCCTCCTTCCCTCCTTCCCTCCTTCCCCCCTCCCCTCCCCATCCCTATCTCACTAATACTCTGTGTACTATAAAACTACTTGAGAAGATAGACCCTCTTTCATAATGTGAAGACAAAGAGGGAGAAATACTATGGTTCGCGATTACCAACCCATTGAAAATTATGGTGTTATAGGAGACCTTAACACTGCTGCTTTAGTTGGCTTGCACGGTTCTATCGATTTTATGTGTTTCCCTGACTTTGACTCGCCCTCTATCTTTGCTGCGATTCTTGACAAGGAGAAGGGGGGCTACTTTGAGATTACCCCTCTTCACGAAGAAGTGAATTTCAAGCAAATGTATCTACCTGATACCAATGTATTAATGACTCGCTTTCTTTCTCCACAAGGTGTAGGAGAGGTTACAGACTTTATGCCCGTGGAGGAAATTGGTAGAGGACATATTCTGATCCGTCGCGTCAAAAATGTGACAGGACGTAGTGATTACAGGATGAAGTGCTGTCCCCGTTTTAACTACGCCAGAACCAAACATCGTATCGAGAAGAAAAATGATCATGAACTGCTCTTTATTTCCGAAGATAAAGACGGGCTTGTGTTGCGCTTGCGCAGCAATGTTCCCTTGCACATCAAGGGGGAGGATGCTCATGCAGAATTTACTCTCGATCATAATCAAACTGCGGAGTTTCTTTTAGAGCGCGCAGAAGAAGAACAAACAAAACATGTCGATCTTGTAGAATTCATCAACAAATCTCTCTACGACACCGTAAATTACTGGCAGAGATGGATGGGGAGATCAAACTATAATGGGCGCTGGTCGGAAATTGTCCATCGCTCAGCGCTGGTTCTTAAACTTTTCACCTCTAAGAAATACGGCTCCATTGTTGCCGCCCCTACATTTGGTCTTCCGGAAAAAATCGGTGACTCAAAGAACTGGGACTACCGCTACAACTGGATACGCGACACAGCCTTCACCTTATATGCCCTCATTCGCTTAGGCTACACTCGAGAGGCAGGATCGTTTGTCAATTGGCTTCAAACGCACTGTATGGACATCAACAAACCTGGTGGCATGGGACTTATGTATCGCCTCAATGGGAGCCGAGATCTTACAGAGTTTGAACTCAATCATCTTGATGGCTACAAAGGATCTAAACCGGTCCGTATTGGGAATGGAGCTTTTGACCAATTACAGCTCGACATTTACGGCGAACTAATGGATGCCGTCTACCTCTATAATAAATTCGGTGAACCCATCTCCTACGATTTCTGGAACTCTCTTTCCGGTCAAATTGATTGGCTCTGTGACAATTGGGAGCAGCCCGATGAGGGGATTTGGGAAGTGAGAGGCGGCCGTCACGAGTTCCTCTACTCTCGACTTATGAGTTGGGTGGCTGTCGATCGCGCCGTTCGTCTTTGCGGAAAACGCTCCTTTCCCCTCAAGGATAAATGGGTGCACGAAAGAGATAGAATGTACAACTCTATCTTCACAGACTTCTGGGATGATAAAAGAAAAACTTTCACCCAGTCCAAAGGTTCTAATGCTGTCGACGCCTCTACTCTTCTTATGCCTCTTGTGCGTTTCATCAGTCCCTACGATAAACGCTGGCTCTCGACCATGCGCGCCATCGAAGAAGATCTTGTCACTGACTCTCTCGTCTATCGTTACAAAATCGATGAAGACGTTGAGGCTCTGCATGAAGGTGAAGGCACCTTCTCTCTCTGCACCTTTTGGTACGTTGAATGCCTCTCTCGCTCAGGCCAGCTCCACAAAGCTCGCTTTTACTTTGAAAAAATGCTCGGTTACGCCAATCACCTAGGTCTTTATGCCGAAGAACTCAGCTTCGAAGGGCATCACTTGGGCAACTTTCCCCAAGCCTTTACTCACCTCGGCCTTATCAGCGCCGCCTACAACCTCGATCAACGTCTTAACGACTCCCGTAACAAAGAAGTCAATGACGTACCCTTTGACTATTAGTCAACTCTTTGATCCTGCATGCACGATGAATTAACCCCCTTTAGGGTTAATTAATATTTTAATAATTGTATTTATTATATATTTTATATATTATAGTATCCTATAAAAACAGGATGTTAATATGAATATAAATGACTGTTATCGTTTATTAAATAGTAATAACTGCTCTACAGTTGAAATAAATGCTTGTGGAGAATGGCTACTAAACCAAACAGCTGCTAGCGATGATCCTAATGATCAATTTCACATCATCTTGGGTTTAGCAAGGTTAGTCTTTGAAAAAAATTATATATTATTTCAATGCGATAACCTTGAAGACTCTTACAAAGAAACTTTTAGATTGTTAGGTGATGCAAGAGCTAAACTACGTACACGAAACATAACGGTGAGTGATGCGACCAAGGCGCATTATAAAATTGCTCAAGCAGATTTGATGACAAAGATATCTGTTCTACGCGAAAATGGACGTCCTTTAAGCAGCGAACAAAAACGTGAGGCTATTTACCTGAAGTATAACGATGCAAGAGATATAAAAAAAACAACTCGTTCTAGTTGCTATAAGCTCGCTAAATTTTTACAAAATAATCCCTTATATTTTCCACCGCATATTAGAGATCATGACAATCGGGAGCAAGAGAAGCAACAATTGATTAGTTCCCTCTTTGATGAGTGCACTAGAGCAGAAATGCGCGAAAGAGAAAGTGGTGGAAGCAGTCGAAGT
>JAJFMB010000023.1 GCA_021772355.1 Chlamydiota bacterium
TTGGAGCTTTGGCCAAAAAGCAAGACCCCTTATGTCTCGAGTTTCTAAAACAGTGTTCAGACATCATACACTATATCCCTGAGATTGCACTACTAGTTCCAAATTGTGAAGAAGAAAGCAAATATATTAGAAGTTTGATTGCTATCGCTAAACAAAAAAAACTAGATAAATTTACAAGAGATTTCCTTGATGAATCTGATAATAAGGTGCTTAATGCTATCAATTAAGCCCTAAAGCAGCCCCTTCTCTAGTGCTTGCGTGAGCAGGAGAATGGCCGCATTGAAATAGGCGGAGCTGTCTCCTTCTGGGTCGGTTGTTTGGGGTTGGTGTTCTGTTATAGCGTAGTGAAGGAGGGAGGGCTCCAATTCGGTAGCGAGGCTTGTGTCACCTGTGAGTTTTGCGGCTAGGTAGAGCGGAGCATTAAGCGCAGGAGATGCTTCTTCCCAAGAGCCGATCGGTTCTTGCGTTAGGGCATTGATGCCTCCTGAAGGAAGTGTTCCGTTTTTTACGAAGGGGGTGACACTATTAAGCAGAGATTTGAGAGCCTTTTTTAGAGATGGAGTGTTGGAAGCTTTGGGATTTTTGGAGACGTATGAACTGACCCAAAGAGGGAAGCGGCACGCATCATAGCCGTAGCTATTAGACCATTCATTTTGAGGGTAGTCTTTGTTGTTATAGATGACATTTGGGAAAAGGCCTGTATTACAATTTTCCTGAAATTCTAAAATAGAGTTTATGCTTTTTGTAGCAACGGTTGAAAAAGAGAACAGGATGTCAGAAATATCATCTTGAGTGAGAAAAACAGTTGCGACGTTTTTTTGAAGGCATGATTTGCTTTGCGAGGTTGAGCCCTCGTCATCTACGGTCCACACCTGATCGTTATATTCGTAGAAATAATCACTTTTCATTGTGGGGTTACCTTGTTCATCGTAGTAGGTGGCTTGGATGGTGGCGTTGGCGTAGTCGAGATCAGTTGAGGAAAAAATTGCAACTGCGGTAGTGAGAGGAGCTACGGTGTAGCCTTTTGAGGCTCCCGATTTGGGAATGAAATGGGAGTCGACTTTGATATCACCACTCCCTCCCAGATAATCAATCGATAGCGTATGAGCGGTATTGTTTATAAAAGTGAGTTGAAGTGAGTTCTTGGGGGTGTGAGAAGGAAGTTTTGTGGGGCATGCAGTTGAGATTGAAGGGGGTGCAATGGCATTGAGAGCAGCAAACGCCTGTGGTGTTAAATAGCCGGGATAAAGCACTTCTGTACCAGCTATTCCCCATTGGCTTCCCGGTGTGTAAAGCACAGTTTTCCGATCAATATCGTGCAAGCGAATCGATTTTGCCATTTCAGTAAAGAGGGCATCATAGCCAAGTTTTCCTAAATTTGTGTGGAATTTATTTTTTTTCCAGGAGCCTTTTTTGACTCGTTTAGAAGCAAGGGAGATTGCCCAGGCAATTTGAATATCTGCATCAGTGGCTGAACCGGAAGAGTAGTAAGAGGGGTCCTCAGGTTTGCTTTGATACCA
This sequence comes from Chlamydiota bacterium, assembly GCA_021772355.1. GTDB lineage: Bacteria > Chlamydiota > Chlamydiia > Chlamydiales > JAJFMB01 > JAJFMB01. The sequence goes on from JAJFMB010000023.1 coordinate 1,521, forward strand.
AAAAGGCATACCAGTCTCATTAACAATCCATGGCATCATTAGTGGAGCTTTTGCGAGGCATGTTTGTGTGGAGCCATCATACAAACTGCAGCCGTAATTTTGTGCGGTAGCGAGTGTGTAGCGTAAGAATTTATCAAAGGTCACTTGATCATTATAGGCATAGGCTAAAAGCAGTCCGTATCCCATACCCTCAGAGGTAGAGGGGCGCTGTCCTTTTTGCACAGGAGAATAGGCCGATGATCCGATAAAAATCACGCGTGCTTGGTCATGTTCATAAATGTAGTCCACAAAGCCATTCTTGGGATCGATCCATTGTGCATAACTACTTGTCCAGCTTGTTGAAATTGTTTTTTTTTGAGGTTTCTTTTTTGCAATTTTTGCTTCAGCAGAGAAGGAAAAAAAAAGTAGAGAGAGGGCAAAAAAATAGCGGAACATGTGACCTCATGAATAGTGTGATTAAGAAAACATTATCATGTATGAAATTAGAGATTCAAATCATTTATTATATGTATCATAGTGTAGAGAGACCAAAAGGAGGTTTTTAGATGCGTTTTATGTTGATTCTCATTGCAGCAATGATAAGCTTTACTAGTGTTAATGCTGATAAATTTATCAACCACCCTACACTATCACCCACATTTACACCGCAACTGCCTTTAGAAGTGTATGACGATGCTTTTGCTAAGATTATTGGTAAGGAGCCCAAGTTGCAAATGCTCGCAACGGGATTTGGCTTTACGGAAGGTCCTGTTTACTTCGCTGATGCAGAAGGGAGTGAAACAGGGTATCTAATCTTTACCGATCAACTGAATGATAATATTAATATGATTCGCTGGTACGGATTAAATCCTTTTAACCAAATTTCTAAGTTGTCTTGGAGTAATGCAGAAATTTTTCGTCACCCTTCGAATATTGCCGATGGACAGAGCAACACTTTACAAGGAAACCTGATTACAGCTGAAACAACCGGTAGACGTGTTTCTATTACAGAAGCTGATGGAACAGTAAAAACGTTAGTGGGTTTTTATGAGGGAAAGCCGCTCAACTCTCCTAATGACTTGGTGACAAAATCTGATGGGACTGTATGGTTTACCGATCCGGGTTATGGGTGCTTACAGTTTCCTCAAGAGTGTTATCTCCCCAATAATGTGTATCGCTATGATCCCAAAACTGATGATATTACTGTTGTAACCGGAAATCTGATGATGCCGAATGGTATTGCATTCTCTCCGGATGAGAAGATTTTATACATTATCGATAGCGGAGCGATACAGGCGCCTCTGACACTTTATCAGAAATATCCTCACGCTATTTATGCCTTTGATGTGGTTGACGGTGGCAAAAGTATTACGAACCAACGTTTGTTTGCTGTGGTCTCCCCGGGATTTCCCGATGGAATGCGCTTGGATGAACATGGGAATATTTATGTTGGAGCTCTCGATGGGGTGCATGTAATTAATCCTGATGGAAAGGTGATCGGCAAGATTCTTATGCCTAAAGAGACTGCTAATCTATGTTTTGGCGGAAAGGATATGAATATCTTATTTATCTGTTCGTCAGACTCTGTTTGGGCCATTAAGTTGAATGCTAAAGGCGCTGTTCCTCTTCCTATTTTGGCAAAACAGCAGGCAAAGCCGAAAGTTGAACCAGCGAAAACTTTTACGCCTCGTAAAAGCAAAACATTGATGCGACCTGAATCAAAATCTTAGATTCTTTTCTAGTGCCGGCAAACACCGGCACTAGGGTATGTCAATTGTTCTGATAATTTTTTTCCAGTGCTTTTGATTGGCAGGTGAAAGTAGTGCTGACAACCTTGTAAGTGGAACGGGCCACTCGTGGTGGCTTTGGGTGTCGACAAAGGCAATTTTACCGTCTTTGGAAAATGGAATGTTTGCAGTTTTTACGCAGTCATGTAGACCGTTTTCCTGGAGAATGACGAGAAGGGCGTCGAGGATCTCTGTTGATACAGTATCTGATTTCCATAGTTTGCGATTGGTTTTTTCATCATAGATATCCATGTCATCTTCAACCAGAATGAAATAGCGTCCACTATAGTCTTTTGAGGGAGCAGGCTTTGCCGGGAGGGCGTAGATCCACTTCACAGGGACCTTAAAGAGATGCTCCCAATCATTTCGCTCTATGGTGGAGCGGATAAAGTCTGCGCCTTGTACCCGTTTGATCCAGTAGCGCTGTTCTGCACAATTTCCTCCCAAGCTTTGGCAATCGAGATAGGCTTTGATGATATAACCCTTAAGATCAGGGTGCTTTGTGACGACGAGTTGTGTAAAATTTTTGGGGTAGGGGTTGATAAAGCCCGCTTTTTTCATGCTTGAGGAGGACTTTAATACGCGTGATTGAGAAAAAATTGCATCCAATTTAGGTTTTAGAGGGTGGGTATCGGGGATTAGGTAAGGAGCGACTTTTTTCCACTCTTTTGCTGATGGCGCGTGAGGGTGACTTTCGGCTGTGAGTAGAGTTGGTAGGAAAATGGTCAAGAGGAGGAGTTTAGTAAAGCCCGTAAATCCCTGTGAACAGCCCCCCTGACGAACCGACATTACGTCCCCATAAGTGCTGAAACAGACCGAAGTAGGCGTAGGTGCAGCCAAAGAGGCAGTATTCAGCTTGAATAGAGCCTTTGAGAAGGCGGAAGTTCGGATTAAGTTCCACAAGGCTCGCATCAAAGCGCATATCTCCATTAAACACACCATAGATAAGATCAAGGTCGGTGAGGATTTTTAAGCGAGGAAAAAGGAAGTATCCGTACTTTATCTCAAAGCGAAATTGATCTGAAGGGTATTTTTCATACAGACGGTATCCGATTTTGGCATCGTAGTAGCACAAATGGTTAAAAAGATGGAAGTAGCGGTAGCTCCGTAAGTTGATCCCTAATCCATAGGTCCCGTAGCGCAATGGGGCGCGGTAGCCCGCTTTTGATGGGATAATGACATTCACATGTGAGGTGACGAAGTTTCCTTTCCATGTGAGAAGGTGAGAGCGCCAGCCAAATTCATAATCGCGCACGCCTTGGGAATTGCGATTAACGGTTTGTTTGAAGCGCGCGTAGGCTATTTTGGCGGTAAAGGCATTGCAAGGCATAACCCCATATTCGAGATAGCAAATCCCTTCTCGTTGCTGAAATTTATTGTAAGTTGGTAAATGACGGCCGGATTGCCCCCAAAAGTGATCTGTGTGGTAATCGTAGTATTTGATATCGAGTAAGATATGCCCTTTTTCCGGCATTACAGGGGTGTCGGAATACAATAAAAAAGGAAATAATGCAGCGATAATAAGAAAAAAAAGCTTCATGCTTTCTTCTTAATAAATTAGCACATTTTCTAAATAGTCTTTTGCTTCATTTGTTTGAGGTTTTGAAAAAAAATGTTCCGTATCGGAAATTTCTAGTAGATTGCCTTGGGCCATAAAACCAATTGTATCGGCGATGGACTTTGCAAAATGCACATGATGAGTGACGAGCAAGAAGCTGCCGCTTTCTTGTTTTAATTCTGCGATGAGGCTTAGAACTTCTGCTGTCATAATAGGATCAAGCGCAGACGTTGGTTCGTCAAAGAGGAGTATCTTGGGCTTGATTGCAATAGCGCGTAAGATGGCAACACGCTGGCATTGTCCACCTGAGAGTTCTGCCGGTACTTTATGAGCGTGGGTTGCAAGGCTAAAACGTCCTAAAAGTTCAAAAGCGCATGATTCGGCTTCTTCTTGACTATAGTCGTGGACACAAACGAGGGGGAGTGTGATGTTTTGTAACGCCGAAAGATGAGGGAATAAATTAAACGCTTGAAAAACGATACCAACTTGCCGACGGTGTTTGATTAATGAAGTTTCGTCAAAGCACATCTTTTCTTGATCGATCCAAATCTCGCCGCTATCAGGACGGTCGAGGCCGGCGATCAGGCGGAGTAGTGTTGATTTACCTCCTCCGGAGGGACCTAAAATGGCTAAAACTTTGTCGGAGGGAACAGAAAGAGTGACGTTTTTGACGGCAACCCCCTTTTTGTAGCTTTTTGAGACTTTTTGTAGCTCAATATGCATAGCGGTATTTCCTCTCTAACCATCTGCTAAATAATGAAATGGGAATGGTTAGTGCAAGGTAGCCTAACGCAAGAGGAAAAAAACTCTCAAGCGTGCTGTATGTCGCGCTATTGACCTGTTGTGCCATATAAGAGAAGTCGCGTACGCCGATAACGGAGAGTAATGAGGAGTCTTTTACTAAAGATGCTAGTTGTCCCGTAAGAGGAGGAAGTATGTTTCGAAATGCTTGCGGAAATATAACGTGGCGATAGGTTTGGAAGCGAGTGAAGCCCATGGCTTTTGCAGCGTCGGTTTGTGATTTTGGAATATTTTCAATGCCGGCGCGAAATATTTCAGCCAGATACGCTCCTCCAAAAAGAGAGAGGACGATGACTCCAACACTTGTGCGGTTCTCAAGACCAATAGCATTGGCAATGACGTAGTAAAAAAATAGAATCTGTACGAGCAAAGGGGTTCCACGGATAACTTCGATGTAAATGATCGAAAAAAAGCGCAAGATATGAAAATGCGCTTTTCTTAACAAAGCACAAAGGATTCCAATCATGCAGCTAAAGATAAGCGAAAGAAAGGAGAGTTGAATGGTTTTAAACCATCCCTGCACAAAAAGTTCTCTGTATTCCCAAACGGCTTCCCATTGGTAAACCTGCGTTTGGAAAAATGCAAAACAGACGAAAGAAATACCCAAAAGTGTGATAAAGAAGTTGGCACCCAAAATCCAAAAAGGGGTGGGATGATAACGATTCGAAATAAAAAACGTTGAGATACTCAAAAAGGTCCTCAGAACACGAAAGGGATTTTCTGTTCTTCAAATGCTTGTTTCTGTTCTTTTAGATATTTTTCGGAGAGTTTAGCAAATCCGCCCATTTTTCTAAAATCGTCAATAAAGGCATTAACTTGGTTGAGCAGAGATTGATTGTCTTTTCGCACACCAATTGCCCAAGACTCTTCTTCAATCGATGTGAGCAGTGCCCGAGTTGTTTCAGGATGTTTGCGCCAATGAGTATAGATGGAGAGTTGGTCGTATATAAAAACATCTGACTTTCCTTGAATCACTTCCATAACGGCAGTGGATTCTTTATCGAGAATGATTAGCTCGGCTTGCTTAAGGTGTTTTTGAGCCCAAATTTGCGATGTGGATCCTAATTTAACGGCAACTTTTTTTCCGGGTTGATCCACTTCAGTAACCGATGTGAGTTTTGAATTTTTCGCGACTAATAGCGCGAGTCCGAGCTTGAGATAGGGTTTGGAAAAAGCAATGGATTTTTCTCTTTCAGGAGTTTTTGTCAGCGAAGAGATAATCAGATCAATTTTTCCATTCTTTAGGCTTGGGATCAAGCTGACATAAGGGATGTTTTGAATACTGACCGGGCGATGTAAATACTGCCCAAGTTCATGGGCCATTTCCACACTAATTCCCGTTGGATTACCTGCTTTATCAATCGTTTCAAAAGGGGGATAGGACAGTTCCATGCCTATAACAAGGGGCTTCTCTTCGGCGGTAGCAAGTGAAAAGATAAAAAGAAATGAAAGTAATAAGGTTCTTACCATTTATACAAGGGTAAGGGCTTTAGGATGTTCTCCGCAACTAAATTCATTCTCAACTCTTCGGATAGAAGTCCCATTTTGTTTGCTTCATTGACATTTTTTATCCATTTAGCAGTCCCTTTAGATAATTTTAGCGTTTTATCTCTATTTTTATAACGGCTGCGCATAAATTCAAGTGTTTCTCTATCGACAGCCTGACACACTTCAAAGTGATGTTTCAGTGCTCTGTTTTTTGCTAGGCTGAAGATAAAAAGTGCAGCTCCACCCAGAGCCATACTTATAACATAAATTAAGTTGATTCCAGGGAGGAACAATACCGCGATGATACTGAAATTGTAGACAAAATTTGCAATGAATTTGGCCACGCTAAGTAATTTTGCTTTGGCAGGCATTACCTCGCTGTCGCACTTTAGATCATTATAGGTTTCCCGAGCACTTGCTATAATAGAAATGGCAGCGAAGACTGGTGCGATGCTCGTAAGAGTGCCCGCAGCTGTTTGCAATGAAGGAGCAACTGTTTCGCTAAGTCCTCGGATGATTTTTGTCGCTTCCAAGGCAATAACATTAAGAGTGGCAAAGGCGTTCCAGCACTTCTCTTTTGTTGAGGTCTTAGCTCCTTTCTGCCACTTTTCTAGAGTCTCTTCTTTGACCTTGTTTAACGTTTTTTCGGGGATCTTCTCTGTAAGGTAGTCTGCAAATTTGTGAGTTTCCAAATGATAGTTGTCACGATATTTTTGATTCTCCGGGTTTTCAGTGAAAAGACGTTGCGCTTGTTGTAGTTGATCAAGCTCAGGATATGTCTTTAGATAATTATTGAGTTGCTCTTTGGATTCACCCTCATCTAGTGTAGCGCGTAACAGCCATTGTTGGATCGCCACATAATCTGACACGATAGAGTTTTTTTCTGATTTTGACGATATGTAAAGCCCTAGGGTTATCAAAGGGACAGCTAGTGTCCAGCCGACCGCTGTGCCGATCGCTAAAGCTTGTGTTGAAACGCCGGTAATTTTGTGCATCTGCACAGCAAGGTTTGCAAAGTCGTGCCCATTTTCAGCAGCGTTATGCATTTGATTATGCGACATGCAGGCCGCATCAATGGGATATGCGCTTGCTAGAAGGTGGTTTGTTGCACCGTAGCCGATTAGTGCGCCCCCCAAAACCGGGTGGTGTCTTTTGATGGCAAGTCCCTGGTTGATGGCTAAGGTGTCGAAAATAAGTGCCGGGATGGAGCCTGCGACTGAAATGGCAGCGCTTCTTCCTGCATCACCTAAGTATTTTCCCGCGTGATTCGGAGTTCCTCCTTCCTCCCAAGTTGTGACACCGGAATTACCATCATGGTTATGGTCATACCCCCCAATCCACCGAACAAAACCGTTAATGCCGTTGTCTTTGATCGCGTGAAAGTTATCGATTCCGTCTACTTGAACGTGAGGGGCATCACCATGATATAGCATTCCATAGGCCAGCTGGTGGCCAAGTTCATGCATGGCGGTACTAACACCTGTTGTCTGCAACACAACTGCAGATATTCCGCCACAGGGATGCCCGACCATGATGTTCTTACTCAGTTGTCTTTCGCTAACCTCATCATCCTTACGGAAAGCGAGGTATGTAAGATCCTGAGTAAACGCTGAAGTATTGAGTCCATCCGTACTATTCATAACCCTACTTTAAAGCATAGGTGTTAAGAGAGTATTAATTTTAGTTTAATTTATTGTGTTTTCTCTTGATTATAGAATAAATATAAGCCAAAGGTGACCATAGTAAGAGAGAGAAAGAAGAGGATACCTACGGTTTCATCTAAAAATAGCCAGCCGTAGAGAGCAGTAAAGATGGGGCTGCTGACTCCCGCAAAGGACATAAAGGTGACGGTAAAAGACTTCAATAGGTGACAGTAAAGCTGATAGCAGATAATGCTCTGTACCAAAGCCATGTAGAGTGTTCCTGCCCAAAATAGGGACCACTCTGTAACGGGAAATGGGTCCCATGTTTCTAGGCAAAGAGAAGTGAGAAGGCTTAAAGAGCCTCCTATAAGAAAGCTTATCCCATTAGCAAGTACCGAAGAGTAGCCAAGGTGAACAGTTAGTTTTTTCATAATGATCCAACCGATCACCGTCGCAGTTGCAGCGCATGCTATGGCGATTTCCGCAGCTGAAAAGATCCAAAAGCATCCGATTTCATCTCCTTTTAATGTATTGGTTGAGAAGATGGGGATAAATCCCAAAACTCCAATAACGAGTCCGATCCACTTGATAAGATCCATTTTCTCCCTCAAAAACAGGTATGATAAAAATACCGAAAGGAAAGGAGCTAAGCTGTAAATTAGAGAGGTTTTAGCTGTGTGTAGGTACTGCAGTCCCCAAAATTCTAACCCATTAGTGAGAAAAACATTAAAAAGCCCCAACAAAAACAGCAATGTCCAGTTGTGGGAAACATGGAATTTTTTCCGATCCACAATATATAGATAAAGCAGCAGTGCGACTCCCGGAAGAATCATCCTTACTCCTGTAAGAAAGAAAGGGGCGCTATACTGAAGTGTTATTTTGCCGGTAGTAAAAATTGTGGCAAATAGCGCATAAAGAAGGAAAACTAAAAATAATTTCATAGAAGTAATGATGGATGATGAGAAATGAATGAGTCAATAGAAAGTGTAATTTTCGGTGCCGGCTGTTTTTGGGGGGTGGAAAAAGCGTTCCGAAAAGTGAAAGGTGTGATTGATGTCACTGTGGGCTATGCCGGAGGTAGCGTTGAAAACCCTTCTTACGAAGAAGTTTGTAGGGGAGAGACAGGTCATGCGGAAGTGGTAAAGGTGGATTTTGATTCAACCCAAGTTAGCTATAGCGAATTGCTGAAAGTTTTTTGGTCCATTCACAACCCGACAACTCCAAATCGGCAAGGCCCGGACAGAGGAAGTCAATACCGTTCGGTTATCCTCTACACTACGCCAGAGCAGCAAACAGAGGCTGAGCAATTGAAGCAAGAGCACTCCACTCTGTTTGATGATCCTATTGTCACAGAGATCGTTTACGCAACCCCTTTTTATCGCGCCGAAGAGTATCACCAACGATATTTAGAAAAGAAAGGTCGATCTTAAGTAATTTTCAAAATTGACGACATCAATCGGTTGAGCGCGATAGGCGACGTAGCCATCGGGACGCACGAGAAGAAGAGAAGGCTGACTCATATTCCAGGCTTGGTGCAAAGAGTTGTTGGTGTCAAGTAGTGTGGAAGGGGAGGAGATCTCTCTTTTCCCTCTGTCTTTTTGAATGAGATGAACTTTGATCACCTCTTTGAGGTGTGAAGATAAGAAGGTGATGATCTGT
>JAJFMB010000221.1 GCA_021772355.1 Chlamydiota bacterium
ACAAATTCCAAGGGTTCCGGTACCGCAGAAAAGATCATACACGACCTGCTCTTTCTCAAGCTCCAGCATCTCTATGGCCATAGTATAGATCTGCTCTGCCTGATCGACATTAGGTTGGAAAAAGGAGGTGCTTCCCACCCGAAAACTCAATTCATTCTTCTCACCATGAGAGAGATACAACTTCTCTTCTAACCATTCTTCCCCAAAAACCGCTTCTTGCTCAAAAAATGTCGGCTGCCCTTTTTTGACAAACTGCTTACGCAACACGATACCGCGCGGCTGTACAGCACTTCGCATCTGATGCACAAAATCCTGCAGCTGCTCATCAGTTAGCCCCTGATCATCATAACCTGCCACTGTGAGCATCACAAGGCGATCCCCTGTGCGCTTACCCTCTCTTACAGTCAACGTCCTCAAAGTCCCGCTATTGCGATGAGGATGATAAGCAGATACCCCTTGTCTTTCCCACCACGTTCTTGCGACCTCTAACGCTTCAATAAACCACGGATGGACCAAATGACACTCTTTCAGAGTTAATACCCTCATCCTTCCCTGATTCTTCATAAGCCCTAAGTAACGCTCACCGGCAGCGTCGCTGGAAAAAGAGAACTCCATCTTATTACGATATCCCCACTCTTCCCGAGCAGGCACGATGGGCCTCACGTTCTCCCCAAAAAGGTGTTTTACAACGCCCTCTTTCCATTCAAGTTGTTGATAATATGAAAGATGCTGCCAACGACACCCCCCACATACGCCAAAATGTTGACAGCGAGGCTGAATACGTTCAGCTGAAGGTTCGACCACTGAGTCCAGAAAGCTTTTGAAGACCCCTTTGCGTTTTCCCGCTAAAGACGCAACAACTCGGTCTCCTGGGACAGTAAACGGTACCTCCACACTTCTGCGTTCCCCATCTCCCCGCAAAAACGTTCCGACCCCATCCCCTTTTTTGGAGAACGATTCGATCAAAGTTTCGATTTTTTTATTCATAACCGACTGAGAGTAACTGATTTTCCTCTACAAGTCAACATTACCAATAAAACAGTAAAGAGAGGATTGCCCTCATTTCAAATAATTAAAGAAAAAAAAAAGAGGAGACAAGAAATGCCTCCTCAAAACGTATGACGTTCAAATTAAATCATTAACGACTAACGAGCGCGAGCGCGAGAGCGTGATCTTTTAGAAGAAGACGATCTCTTGAAGGACATAGCGCGAGCTCTTGAAACTGTTTTTGATTTTGGTGAAGAACGCTTTGCAGCTGTTTTTCTTTTAGCTGCTGTTTTCTTCGGAGCAGCTTTTCTTTTAGCAGTCGTTTTTTTAGCTGCTGTTTTCTTAGGAGCAGCTTTTCTTTTAGCAGTAGTCTTTTTAGCTGCTGCTTTTCTCTTTGGAGCTGCTTTTCTTTTAGCAGTAGTCTTTTTAGCTGCTGCTTTTCTCTTTGGAGCTGCTTTTCTCTTAGTAGCAGTTTTTTTAGCTGCTGTTTTCTTAGGAGCAGCTTTTCTTTTAGCAGTAGTTTTCTTAGCTGCTGCTTTTCTCTTTGGAGCTGCTTTTCTTTTAGCAGTCGTTTTTTTAGCTGCTGCCTTTTTCTTCGGAGCTGCTTTTCTCTTAGTAGCAGTTTTTTTAGCTACTTTCTTCTTAGTAGCTTTTTTAGCTACTTTTTTTCGGCCAGACGATGATTTATCGGCCTTTACAGATTCTTTACGGAACATTTTAGCAATCTTCTCTAAACGGATAGTTCCTGTACGAACACGCTGAGAAGCGGCTTTGTTTCCACGTGCAGCTTTGAGTAAATCAGAAGCAACCTGATCTAAAAGACTGCTAAGCTTATTTGATGTATCTGCTAATGCCATGTGTAATCTCCTCCTAAATTTAGAGTTACTAGACAATTCAACTGAATAAAATTTTTGCTATATGTTGTGCAACAATTTTCCTCATAATACATAATTTTTTAATTGCGTAAACATAAATTTTTACACAAAATTTTTCTAATGAACGCTCTAGGATCTACACTATGGGAAATATTTTTTAATAATTCACTCCAAATATTTCGATTTTTTTATGAAAATCCATAAAATAAAAAATAATCGAGGTGTTAATTTTTACTATTTTTATAGTGATTTGGGAAGTATCTCGAAAATAAAACTCGCTACTAACGTGCAGAAATTCATCTCACTCCATTTATTATCAACATGATATAGCTCCTCGCCGCATCAATATTTCCTAGGGGATTTCAATGATTGTCGTTTGCAGTAAATAGCCAAAGCACTATTTGCAAGAACGCAAGTATTTAAAGATGAGTTATTTTTGTGCAATAAGGCCCTAACAAAGAGTGAGCTCAATTTTCTGATAATAATGCATAAGATCTCTCATGTGAGCGGCATCCTCAAAACGCATCTCTTTGGCTGCCAGCTTCATCTCATTCTCATAGGCTTTAATTTTTTGACGCACCTCTTCAGGAGTCATGTAATGGTGCTCTTCTTCAGCTACAATAGACTCTACCTCTTTAGAACCAGTAGGATAAGGCACTTTCCCTTCCTCTTCCGGTTCCACGAGCAGAGAAATTTCGCGTGAAACACTTGCTGGGGTGATTCCATGCTCCTCATTGTACGCTTTTTGCTTGATACGCCTCTCTTCTGTGATTGCTATGGTCTTCTTTATAGAATCGGTCATCTTATCAGCATACATGATGACGCGTCCTTCCACGTTTCGTGAGGCTCTACCGCACGTTTGAACAAGCGAGGTCTCACTGCGCAAGAACCCCTCCTTATCGGCGTCTAAAATAACGACAAGCGACACTTCCGGAATATCGAGTCCCTCCCGTAAGAGATTAATTCCCACTAAGACCTCAAATTCGCCGCAGCGGAGATCACGGATAATCTGTATTCTTTCAATAGTATCGATATCAGAGTGCAAATATTTAGCTTTTACATCTAATTCCACCAGGTATTTGCTCAATTCCTCAGACAGCCTTTTAGTCAGTGTCGTGACCAGCACCCTTCCCCCTTTTGCCGTGTGCGCGCGGATCTCACCAAGGCAATCAGCTACCTGCCCTGTGGCAGGACGCACTTCAATCTCCGGATCTAAAAGCCCTGTGGGCCGAATCACCTGTTCTACGACCTTACCGTCCGCCTCGCGCACTTCCCAATCGCTCGGGGTAGCAGACACATATACCACTTGGTTAAATCGTTCATAGGATTCGGCAAATTTTAAGGGGCGGTTATCGTAGGCAGAAGGAAGGCGAAAGCCAAAATCGATCAGTGATTTTTTCCGAGCGCGGTCTCCGTTGTACATGGCATTTAATTGAGGGATTGTCTGATGCGACTCATCAATAAATAGTAGATAGTCTGAGGGAAAGTAGTTAAGTAAACAGGAGGGAGGATCTCCGGGATTTCGAAAACTGAAGTGGCGTGAATAGTTTTCAATCCCTTTACAAAACCCAACCTCTCGCACCATCTCAAGATCGTGGCGCGTCCTCTCGTCAATGCGTTGCCTCTCGATCAACTTTTTCTCTTTTTCAAAATAGGCAATCCGCTCTTTGAGCTCCACTTTGATATTCTCTATCGCTTTTACTCTCACTTCTTCAGGAGTAACGTGGTGAGAGCTTGGATAAATCGTTACACTCTCCAACACACGCAAAACTTTTCCGGTAAGAGGGTCGATCTCGCTAATTTTTTCAATCTCATCGCCAAACATCTCTACTCGAAGTGCCAAGTCTTCCTCATAAGCAGGGTATATCTCCAAAACATCCCCCCGCACGCGAAATGTCGAACGAGAAAAATCGTAATCGTTGCGCTCATACTGCATTTCCACCAAATGCAACAAAATATCGTCGCGCCGCCTGCTCTCTCCCTTAGTAATGGTCAGATTCATTCCACGGTAATACTCAGGAGATCCCAATCCATAAATGCATGACACGGAGGCTACAATCAATACATCATCACGCTCAAGCAACGAACGGGTCGCGCTTAGACGCATTTTGTCAATGCGGTCGTTGATCGCCATATCTTTCTCAATAAAAGTATCTGTGCGCGCAATATACGCTTCCGGC
>JAJFMB010000222.1 GCA_021772355.1 Chlamydiota bacterium
AAATTGCGCTCTTTGACTATGGACAACCAGAGTGGGATGAATTTGCCGTCTCTAAAAAAGAGTGGTGGTTAAAAGACAAAGCACACAGACAGCAGTCAAATAACAGTCTTCTCTTCCACACAAAGCCAACACGCACTGAAATGGAAAATATCTTCCAGCTTATTCTAGACTCCGGAGGTTCAGAACCCGGATTCATCAATGCTGCAGAAGCAGAAAGAAGAGCTCCTTGGTTTAAAGGATGCAACCCATGCGTCGAAATTCTCTTAGGAAACAAATGTTTTTGCAACCTCACAGAAGTTAACGTTCTTGCTTTTAAAGGAAACAAGGTTGGCCTGGAAAGAGCCCTCTATCTTGCCGGTCGCATGAACTACCGCCAAACAATGGTCGACCTACGTGACGAAATCCTACAGGAAGCGTGGCATCTCAATAATGAGTTCCTCCACCTCTGCGGTGTAGGATTGACCGGGATCCGTGCACGCCCCGACCTCACCTCTTACGACTATAAGAGAATGCGCAACATTACTGTGAGCGCCGCTTATAGCATGGCCAATGAGCTCAATGCACCGCTTCCAAAGAACGTCACATGCGTCAAGCCCAGCGGCACTTTAAGCAAAATCATGGGGACCGAAGAGTGGGGCGAAGTTCCAGAAGGCGTACACTTGCCCTTGGGAAAATACGTATTTAACAACGTCACCTTTTCTAAGCACGACGCCCTTGTCGACAAGTTTCGCGCTGCCGGCTACAGCATCACGGAAAAACCCTATGAGCCTGAATCTGTGCTCATCAAATTTCCCGTCAAATTCGACACAATCCCCTTCACTCGCAAAACCGTCACCCGTAAAAACGGCAAGATTGAAGAAGTGGATGTCAACACGGACAGCGCTGTTCAACAACTTGAATGGTACCGCATGCTACAGGAGACCTGGTGCGAGCAAAACGTCTCAAACACCATCTCTTACGATCCTTCTGAAGTTCCGGAAATTGTCGACTGGCTTTTGGAAAATTGGGATACTTATGTTGGCGTGTCGTTTCTTTTCCGCAACGACCCCACCAAAAATGCAGAAGACCTCGGCTACGCCTACCTTCCACAAGAAGTTGTCACAGAAGAAGTCTTCAATGAATATGTTTCGCAGCTCAAAGATATCGAATACGGTCATATTGAGATCCGCGACGACGATCTCGCCGAAGCATGCGCTACCGGCGCCTGTCCTGTTAGATAGTCTGCAAATGCCTAGTGGAAGGAGAACAACCTCCTTCCACTTAAATTTCCTGAATTTTCACATTTGATTCATCGAGAAGATCTAACTCGTAAAAATTATTTCGATTGGTTGGGTCGATAATGTAGTGACGCAAACCAGCTTTCAAAACAAGACTATCGGATCCCTGTTGAACAGCGCCCTTATTTAAAGATCTATTGATAACCATCTTTCCTTTTGAATCGTATGATTGGATCCATACAGAACTCTGCGAAAGCAATGTAACAGCAATCCAATCTCTCTTCGGAAAATACTGAAGCTTCACACGGTTATCTCCGACACGAAATTTCCATGGTGATTTTAGCAATGAATTTTTAAACTCTTCAAAGAGGTTAGTTTCTGGCGCTTCATCATCTGTTGCCGACAGCAACGCAAATGTAATGGCCCTGAATAAACTTGAAAGATCCTCTATTCCAACAACACCTTGCAATGCTATGAGAGCATTCCCAGGAACCCCTTCAATTTCAAGTGTATCAATTCCACTCTGCAAAAGAGCAAATGGGACAAGAGCATGACTATCTCCGCTCTTTACGACCATATTACCAATTCCAAGTGCCAACAGCATTTGAACTAGAATTCTTGGATCTAGAGTTTCTAATTGAAACGATTGTGGCAATTCCACTCCAACATTACCATGCGGTTTAAGACCCAAATGAAACCTTTCATTTAATACCAGAGACAAGCCGCTTGTTTGAGGAATAAAACCCGATTCCAACATCTGAACCACATCAGCAGACAGATGCAGTTTCACCACTCCACTAGGAGTTGAGACCTCAACAAGGCGCCCATCTAACGCAGCTAAATCACCGGAGATGATTTTTACTTGAGGAGTCTGCACCAAACCTAATGGACCAGAAACTGTATTGTCTCCATCAGTCAACTTAGGCAAAGGCTTACTTACAGGTAGGGAAGGTGTGCTCTCATTAGTTATTAAAGTATCAGGGTTCTTTGCATCGCCCGCCTTATGAGGCGGGATAAATGGAACAACTTTAAATTTGATACCATCTGCCTTTCCAACAACTGGAGCCTCTTTAACTTCCAAAGCGTTAAGATTTTTTAAATTAATAATATGATAAGGGGACTCAGAGATAGGATTTGTCTTAAAGATGTGTGTTCGTACAAAATTGATAACTGCTAGGAGGCTCTTCGTAAATACATTTTTAGTGTTGCCATGTTCATATTTTTCATTTAAATTTTGAATATTTTTTTTGAAGGCTATTGCCTCATCCGAGGTGTAGTCAGCTACCTCTTGTCTTAAAGCCTCTTGATTCTGAAATAAATCAAATAGGACCTTGTTCGTTGCCTGTAAATCAGAATCACTCTGAAACGTAATAAATCTTTTGAAAGATTCAAAAGCGCTTGGTTTCTGTTTTGATTTCGATAAAACTTTTCCGCTAGTGTCTTTGAAAAGATGCGCTTTATCTAAATTTAAATGATTTGATCGTAAAGAATGCCCAATTATATTATTACTCATAACAACCTCTTATTTTTAGTTGCTATATTATAAAATATTAGGAAATAAAAAAGCCACCCTATTTAAAGAGTGGCTAAAATAAAAAAGATAATAGTAATCGAAATTACGCAGTTACTTCTTCGACTTTATTATTATTAGCAAAAACACTATCAACCTTAACTTCGAATGTTAAAGGATTATAAAGTGATGCTGGATTGTTTGTTTCCCAGATCATATGCTTAGCACCAGACTGTAGCACGACTGGTTTCGCTGTTTCAGCATGTGACTGTTGTACTGCAAATCGAGGAACTTGAACAGGTCCATTTGGTCCCATTTGCATATCATAACCCGCCAATACAGGCCTATTACTCGTCATAGTGAAAATATTACGCAACTCTGTTTTGCCATCAGCATGAATCGTTTTGACAACGATATCGCAATCAACAACCTGACCATTATCTTTAGTCACACTCATAGGCTTTAACATTGCATCATTATTTTTTCCATCAGATTGAAATTTCAAATTGATAGTAGAGTTTCCTACAGTGAAGTCTCTATCCAATACGTAAATTTGTTTTTTTCTAACTCCACCTTTACCATCAGATTCTTCCACTTCTTCAGCGTGAGTTTCCCAGGTCAATAGAGGAGCTCCGTCTGCGCCGGTTTTAATTGTACTTGGATCTAAGCCAAAAGTTCCAGAAAATGAAATTGTAACTCTCTTTCCTGTCTCATTATCTACCATTTCTCCAGTAATAGGCTGAGAGGCAGGGATATTGACTTTACCAGTGTTTGGGTCAATTAAAACCTTACTAAAATCAAATTCTCTTTGGCCTTCAGGAACAAAATCCACCTTCGCGCGGATAGCAGCCATATAATCTTCTTTCGGAGAAAAAGTCGTATAAATGTGGCGGAAAACAGGCTGGCTTTGAAAATATTTAACAATTTTTTCAGCCAATTTAGAAAGTTTATTCAAGATCCCATTTGTACCATTTCCCTTTTCATAAGCGGGATTAATCTGAGAGAAAAAGTTGTGTTCGAAATTGTCAATAGCTTCATTACGCTTCTGCTTATCTTCAAATTTATTAATAATATCACTTGCAACATTATCAACAAAATCACCAGCTGTTAAAGCTTTGTTTGAAGCAACCAATTGCGCGTTTTTCTCAAAACGAAAAAAGCGACTAAAAGCATTTCCAACATTCTCTTTTGAACGAAAGCCAACTGTATTAACAGTAGCACCGTCAACAGTCTGTATTCCGACAAAGACTTCTTCTTTCTCTTTTTTTAAATTGTGTTTCGAATTGTACACTGAATCATCAAATGTAAATCTTGAAATATTATCTACTGACATAGCAACACCTATACTTTTTAAGTTGTTAATAAAAAACGCATATATTAACAATAATTCACGAAAATAACAACCAGTTATTTTTAAAATTGTTGTTAACTATCCTACAATCTCTTGTTAATACTCTTATTTCCATCAAACGGCATAAGTTTTAATTAATAATACTACAGAAGAAATACAATTATTATTTTTGATGCGAAGGGTGCAACAAGATCGTTCTTTTGTCATTCCTGCCATCTCATACCTTTTGGTGAGGGCAATAAAATGATAGAATGCTATCAAGAACGTGTTATTAAAGTAAATTTATTTTTAGCAGGGGTAAACAATTAACGGATTAAAATCGAGAAAATCACAGGAGGTCAGTAAATAAGTGATGCTATTTTTTGTGCCAAACATCTCTACGCCCTTTTTAACACTGTGGAGGTGACCAAACACACAGATATCAACATTGTACTTCTCCAACAAACCCGAAACAATAGAATCTTCCATTGTTGCACTAATAGGGGGATAATGCGTCATAACGATACGCATTTTTGCTTTTTGATTTAATTGCTTAAGACTCACTTCTAAGCGCTGAATTTCACGCTCAAATATTTTTTTCTGCTCAGCGCTATTTTTTTCTTTCACTATAGCTTTAGGGTTTTCACGATATTCGATATAGCCGTTAAAATTAAACTCCTCCGTATCCCAAAGACGCGCTCCCCCAATACAGATGTCGTTCCATTCAAACACATCGTTTTGAATCACATGAATAGAAGGCGGTAACACAGCTCTCACCTTACTTAGTGAAGTCCACCAATAGTCGTGATTGCCCCGAATCATCACCTTGGTCCCAGGCAAAGATTCAATCCAGCCCAAATCAACCTTAGCGAGTTCAGGACGCATCGCCCATGAAATATCACCAGCTATAAGAACTAAATCCTCATCAACTATACTCGCACGCCAATTCTTCTCAATTTGATCCGTATAACCCACCCATTGTGGACCAAATATATCCATCGACTTATTTGCATCTCCAAAAGACAGGTGTAAATCAGCAATTGCCCATATTTTCATACGCACAAGGGTATAGGAAACACATTAACCAGTAAAGTCAGGAAGAAAAAATTACCATGTAAAAAAATCGACTGAACGGATTGATGAAATAAAAGCGTTTATTCATCACCTATGTTAAAATGCTCGAATAAAAAAGCAAAAACTAATTATTTGTGCTCCGCAAAATTGCACGAACAGGGCTTGCATCAAACCCCTTGATTTTAAGTGGCAGTGCGATAAGCTCATATAAGCCCTCCGGAACCTGATCTAAATCAAGATTCTCCAAAAGAGCAATGTCATACTTATAGGCCAGATGATGGCAAGGCAACTCATGGTTTTGGAACAAATCAACACTTGGCCCATCAATTCCAATAGTAATGACATTGTTTTGCGCTAAATACTCAAAATATTCAGGTTCAAACGATGCAAAATTTTCACTGAATGGCGCAGTATAATCGAAAGTTGAAGTCGCAAAAAGGACCCTAGAAGCTAAAATAGACTGGCTAATATTGTGTTTTGTTATTGCTTCGCCTGGCTTCACTTTCGGGCGGATAACTTGACATTGACCTAGATAGTGATGTAGTGAACACTCCTCTATCGTTCGCCCTTCTTTTGCATAATGAGAGGGAGCATCCGCATGAGCACCCAAGTGAACTGTAGCAGTCATGCTCGAAGATGTAACAGCGTCACCTAAATTCAGATCGCAATGGACATGCCGTTGAAGAGGCGTACTCTGAGGCCAAAGTGGGAAATCAGTTGAGACAAGAGGTGTGATGTCCCAAATTTTACTACTATTAATCCTAAATCTCCTAAAAAAAACAAATTTATCACAATATACATAAAAATAAAAGAACACCAGTACTTGTAGAGACTTAAGCGGCACACGTGAGTAAAATTTAAGGCGTGCGAAGCAGGCTACCCTGAAAACGGTTGTCGATGCAGCACAACGCAGAAGTTTGCCATGCATGTTCGTTTTACCTTGGGACGATCAGAAAGTTCTGCAAGTAAGTGCGAGAGGTGCCGACGTGACTGAGGGGTTTTTAG
>JAJFMB010000223.1 GCA_021772355.1 Chlamydiota bacterium
AGAAATTCTCTTTTTAAAAGAACCGCTGTCACCCCGATCACCCCTCCTAATGCAAGAGATCCCGTATCCCCCATAAAGAGCTGTGCCGGATGACCATTATACCATAAAAAACCAAGGCATGCCCCTACAAAGGCGGCTAGATAAATGGCAATTTCACCGCTACCTTCAATATAAAGAATATTCAAATAGCGAGAAATATCGAAGTGATTAGAGACAAATGCAATAAAAGCAAAACTGGTTGCAACCATCATCAAACAGCCTGCTGCCAAGCCATCTAATCCATCGGTAAGGTTAACAGCGTTGGAACACCCTGTAATGACAAAGATAACAAGCAAAATGGCAAGAAGTGCAAAAGCCCCCGTCAAGTGCCCAACAGGCCCTTTGACAAAAGGAATGTATAATCGAGAAGCATAATCATTAAGAGAAACAGTTTTGACCTGATGTTTCACAACTTGCTCTTTAACTACAGGAGGGTGATACCAAGACCCCATAACCAAAGATTCTTGAAACGACGGCATAAGAAGATAGAGGGCGACAAAAAGAGAAAGTCCCACCTGAATCATAAGTTTCTTTTTCCCCGAAAGTCCTTTTGTATTGCGATACTTCAATTTAAGATAGTCATCATATCCCCCCAAAAAGCCTAAGACGATAGTGGTCATAAATAAAAGCAAAGTAAAAATATGCCTAAGATCCATCCATAAAAACATTGCAATAAGCATCGAAAAAAGAATCAACACACCTCCCATAGTGGGAGTGTCTTGCTTCTTTTGATGCAACTCCCCTAGCAAAGGACAGTCTTCAACTCGGATCGATTGACCAATTTTCATTTCATACAGTTTTTTAATAAAGCGAGGGCCCATGAAGATACTAATAACTAGAGTCGTCAAAGCCGCCAGTATCATTCGCGTTGAGTAATATTCGAAAACTGTTGGCACTTTAATGCCGAAGTGATCACGAAAAAAATCTATCAAAAGTAAAATCATATTTCCTCTAGCAACTTCCACATTTCCTTACCACAAGATCCCTTGATTAATACGACATCCCCAGGCTGCATCGCAGATTGCAACATTTTTACAAGCTCCATGCGGTCACACGTCCATTCTACAGGACGATTTGCTTCCTTCCAACAAGAAACCATTTCTCCACATTCAGAGCCAAAACAAAGCAAGCGATCGACATACTTCAGGGCTGCTTCACCCACCTCGCGATGACAAATATCTGAGAACTTTCCGAGCTCTAACATCCCTCCCAAAACAGCAATACGCTTACCCCCGTTTCTTGGAAGCGGAAGGGTTTCAAGTGATGCCTTCATAGAAACAGCACATGCATTATAAGAGTCATTAACAAATAAAATATCTGATTTTTGCACCAGCTCAAAACGACGATCTGAAAGAGTAAGCTTCCCAAAGCCTTCAATTATCTGTTCCCATTCCAATCCAAAATATCGAGCCACAACTAACGCTGCTAAAGCATTTTGTTCATGATGTTTACCTGGAACAGGCAACTTGGGAAGAGTGCTCACGCGCTCTCCTCTTTCGTAAAGTGCTCGCTGTGCGTCAAGAAAATATTCCGCTCCCATCTCCTTAACCGAATATGATTCCTTACGACAAAGTCCCGTCTGAGAAAGCACTCCATAATGCTCATTATCACGCAACAATATGCCAACACAAGTGTCGGGATGCTCAAGAATCTCCCCTTTTGCCATAGCAATATCATACAAAGAATCAAAATTACAGGCATGTACCAAACAGATAGTGGTGATTACAGCAACCTCAGGAGGAGCAATGGCGATTAATTTTCTTAAATTTCCCGCTTCAGTCATAGCCATTTCCTGCACCAAAATCTCATCATCTTCTTGCAAATGGTTAAGAATCGTAAGGGGCACCCCTACTTGGGAATTGTAGTTTCCTGGAGAGCAAGCAACTTGATACGCTTCACTTAAAAGAGTCGCGATAAACCCCTTCGTTGTTGTCTTTCCCACAGAACCTGTCACGGCGACTACTCTTGCTTTACTTTTGCGCAATACGTGACGCGCTAATTGCTGAAGAGACTCAAGCACACTAGGGACCCTGATCAAAAGAAGACCGTAGTTGTTCCCCTGATAGGACGCATCAACTATAGCTGCACAAGCGCCCCTTGACGCAACATCAGCTAAAAAATCATGCCCATCTACTCTTTCACCTTTCAGTGCAAAAAATAAAGCGTCGGGTTCAACATCCCGACTATCAGTGCAAACTTTGGAAATCAGATAATCGGAGCAATCGAGCGAATGCCCAATCGCCTCAAAACACTCTTTCAACCATATCTTCATAGGCCAAGGGTACAGTCTCTACGCTTTTTAGCACAAGATGGTTCTATTCAAAAATGCCGAACTGATAAGGAAAATATCCACGCGTAACAAGCTGCACAGTTCTTAAAACACTACCAAAACGCCCAAAAGAAGGGAGCTTAGCATAAATCTTATCAAATGTCTCAATCACCTTTGGCGTGAAGATTTTTTTAATGTAAGGATGACGAGGATCCCCCATGCAAACCCCATCCACCACTTGTAGAAGGTAGGAGGCAAAACTTCCACATGTTCCCCCATGCTCCATCACTCCATACAACTCATTGGCAGTAACCTTAGCTTCAGGATCAACAATTTTATCAAAAGCTTTCGCATCGCCAGTAGTACGGGCCATAACAGCTTCGATAACTTGTGTAAGCTTATCATGCTTCTCTTTGTTATAACGTTGAGCAGTGTACTCTTTTCGAGTGCTCATATTAGGAAGTTGTTCCCTAGTATCGGGAGTTTTAACAAACCCTTGAAGAAAGTAGCCAATACTCTCCTCTTTCACATATCCTTCATGTTCAGTGTCCGGTGACACTCGGTAGACCCAAGCGTGGCCATAATGAAAACGTTTGAAAGGAATAAGGGGTAAAGGAATCGGAGTGAAGTCTGCTTTAACCTTAAATTGATAAGGCTCCTCACCATCCTTTAACTTTCTAATCCTAATTGCCTTAATCTCTCTATTTTTGGAAGGATTGTTCTTTTCCAATCCCTTAGCAAGATAAGATATTTTGTTGGGTTTAACATCACTTTTTGTCAAATTGAATTCTGTTGTAATTTCTTTCCAGGAACGCAATTCACCATTAACAAGCAAGCTGACATTAAAGTTCTCGTCTACATATACTTTGTGCTTAAAAAGATTGTCAATTCCCGCAGCATTCTGAAACTTCAAACTCTTATCTAAGTGATGCTCTTTAACAAATTTGTAAAAAAGTGGGTTTTGTCGGTACACTTTAACATCGACATTAAGCGACTTAGCTAAAATTTTCTGATCTATTTTACGTATCCGTTTTCTAAGCCCTTTCGATTTAAAACGCGATTCCGAGGCGCGCAAGAAAGTCTTGCTAGCAGAGACCCATTGTTGCTCCTCTTCGGCCGTACCGGATTGATAATTTAAAATTTTTTCAGCTATTTGTTGTAAACAATGAGTATCATATACCGGATTGAACTTACGCCAAATTCTTTGCGCATAGTTGCTCTTCGCAACCTCACCCTGCTTATTTACATAGAGAATTTCACTCTTACCCTCAGAAATGGATTGAATTAGGTCAACCATGATCCCCCCAAAATTAAAAATATAACCATATCATAATAAAGACTTTAAGACCAGACATTTCTTTAACATTTAAAATTATATATTGTCAAATTGCTTTTTTAGAATGAAATTCATTGCGAAATATGGTATAATTCACTAATTTCCACAAATGAACGGATACTATCCGAAGGAGCGGGTACTTATGAATTCTAACAAGCCCCAATATAGATGGAACTCAGAGTCCATATTTATGGTTAGCTACCAATCCATACTACTAGTTTCCCTCCCCATCTACTTCTATTTTTGCTCTCCGACCTGGGGAATGATCGCGGCCTCAATAGCCCTTTTCTGGCTTTCCGGCATCAGTATTACAGCAGGTTACCATCGCTACTTTGCCCACCGCTCCTACAAAACAAATCGTTTTATCGAAGCTATCCTTCTCTTTTTTGGCTCTATGGCGATACAAGGCAGTGTCCTTCAGTGGGCCTTTGACCATCGCAAACACCATGCTCATGTCGATACTGATGAAGACCCCTACTCAATCAGCAAAGGCTTTTGGTACGCTCACTTCCTGTGGATTATGCACTATGAAAGAAACATCGACCCCAAAATCGTCTCTGATCTGCTGAAAAATCCTCTCGTGATGTTCCAGCACCGCTATGCAGTTTTTTGCATGTTCGGCTCAAACATCCTCTGCTTCTTATTAGCCGGTTTCTTACTTAACGACTTTATTGGCGCCTTTGTCCTCGCTACGTGGACTCGCCTCTTTTTCTTGCATCATTTCACATGGTTTATTAACTCTTTAGCGCACACCTGGGGAGATAAGCCATTTTGCCAAGAACAATCCGCAGTAAACAACTTTATCATCTCTTTGGTGACTTTTGGTGAAGGCTACCACAACTACCACCACACTTACGCAAACGATTACCGCAACGGTGTACGTTGGTATCACTTCGATCCCTCAAAATGGCTTATTTGGACACTACATAAACTAGGGCTTGCTTCTGGTTTAAGACGCATGGACTACTACACCATTAACAAACGAATCGTACTAGAACGAAAAAACCTACTCCTCAATCGTTTAAAAAACCATTGGAATGTGAAACGGGACGACCTTGAGAAAAAAATCGAAGAAGTATCCGATCGCATTATGAAAAAAACCGCGAATTTCAAACAGCTCACTGAAACATATTATCGCCTCAAACAGGAGCGAAAAGATGAAATGGTTGCGAATTTGCGTCTCGAGATAAAACACTTAAAGAAAAGTATCAGAGAAGACTGGCGCGTGTGGTCAGAACTCTCCAATAACATTATGCATTTAAAACCGGTAAGTGTATAAACGCACTTGACGGGATTAAGCATGATCCCTTATAAAAGATGCTTTCAAACATGGTGGCATAGCCAAGTGGTAAGGCAGAAGCCTGCAAAGCTTCCATTCCCCAGTTCGAATCTGGGTGCCACCTTTCA
>JAJFMB010000224.1 GCA_021772355.1 Chlamydiota bacterium
TTAAGAGTTTGATTCAATTTAGTATCCTCTATACCTGGAATAAAAGGAGACACAACTGCTGTTTGGATTCCTTGTCCTGCCACAGAGATTTTGGCGTCACCATGGACGTCTTTTGTAAGAACGGCACCTTGCAAGTTGAAGGCCTTCGCAAGGGATATCATGGTCAATTCTCGGTATGTTTCAGGCCCTCCTTTGGCTACAGCTCCTTTAGCTTCTCTGTCATAACCGGGAATTTTATCAAGGACATTCCCTATCGTAGACCCCCATAACTGGTCAAGTTCAGAGATGTTGACTTGAGGTTGCAATTGCTCTAAGATTTTTTCCGCGTCAACGGTTATGCCATAGGTGGTTTGGAGACCTTCATTAACCTCCTTTAAAAATGAATCAAGTTCGTTTTTGCTTAAATAGTTTCCGAATTGCACATGGGGACGGCTTACGAAAAAGTGCATGGCGGTCATGTGCTGATCAAATTCATCGGGATCTTCGATTTGCTCTCTTAGCTTCTCCTCGATATCTCTTAGAATGTGTTCTCTTAGATCATTGAAGTCATATTTAATCAAGTTTGCTGTAGATTCTGTGCTTTCAGAATCAGTGAGTAGTTCTTTTAATGGTCTGGGAATACCTTCAGGACTATGTAATTCGATGAAAGCAAAAAGCATTTCTATGTCTTCCGGAGCATGAAAATTACTGTTGGCAAGGAAAGCGTTGGCTTTATCATGTAGCAACTCTAAAGTTACCTCTCCATCAAAACTCATTTTTCCGTCAACCACATCATCTATAAGACTTCTTAAAAATGCGACAAGTACAGGTTCTCGGTTTTGCTTATTTACGAGATTGAGTAATCCGTTTGGAAAATTACCCCAAGTGATTTTCTCTTGTTGTGGAGGCTTGTTGTTTGCAGTCTCACTTTTGTAGAGGTTACGGAACTCATCCAAGGGCATAAAATGCTCTTTTGAAAGAATAGCGACGGGGTTAACAGAGCTTGTATCTACCTTTAAATTAGAACCCCGTGCGGCTTTTACTGTTTCCATGCTGTTTTTGTCGATTGCGCCAGACGCGTCCTTTTCTGATTCACGAATGACTTTTTCATATCTTTCTTTTTCAGGGTGGTACCCCTCTGAAGAAATATGTGACGCGGTACTTGCGTTGGAATCACTCTCGTAGAGTATATTTCTTAGATCAGAAACACGCTCTGATAGTTGATTGACACCTTCCTCTAATATTTTTACTTTGCCAGCTGCTTGTTCATCTGTATGAGCCACTTGCCTATATTGATTTACTTCTTCTTTGACATTCTCGATTCTTTTCTCCAGTTTTCCCACTTCAGAGTTTGAGCGAGGTGGAGATTTTGTTATATCTGACTGAATAGAAGAGATATGTCGTTGAATTTCGCCTGGCTTCATCAGTGTTCCTAAAAGTTGTTCACTTGAAGGATGCAAGAAGCGTGCCAAAGACTAGGTTCAATCCCGGGTTGCTATTTTTGCACAAGAATTATTGAATATTGGGGTTGGCAGCGCAAAAGCGGCTGTAGGCGTTCGGATCGCCAGCTTCTGCGAGCATTTTGTCTATAGCTTTGCTCAATTGCTGTATACGGTCGGCATCGAGGCTTTTAGTCTGTCCAATGGAATACATGAGAGAGTTAATATCCATGGCATGAACACCAAAACACAAAGAGGGCAAGCAGTATTTCATGTCATAGAGAGCGTCATGGAATAGCATTTCTTCGGGATAAAGCGTTTCGGCGATCTGGCGGCCCGTAAGAGACCCTTGTTCTTTAATTTTTTGGATCAGAAGCTGCTGTCCTTCTTTCATCCGATCGATTTCTCTTTCATCGACGCTGGCTTTGATGAGCTTGTCGATCTGATCGTTGATTTGCATTTTGCCTTTTTTATCGAAATGAGGTAGGTAGGTGCTGGCTTTGGCTAAAGTTTGCCCCGATCCTTCGATGTAGTCTTTCAGATCAAGGTGTCTTTCGAGTTTTAGGATAAAATCCTCAACTCTAAATTCATTGGCAATTTTGCTTTTATAAATTGTGATGATTTTCTCCACCCCTGCCGGATCAAAATTTTCGAGCCAGCTTCGTGCTTGCTCAAATGAAATCGAACTTCCTACGAGCGCCTTACTCAAATCCTCCATAAAGTTTTCATCTTCAAATACGTTGTGATCATGAAAATCGCGGTACTTTTCCAAATTGTGGATGCCAATATTGCGGGAAAGACGGCATCCATATTCGGCCTTTTCGACAAGCGATTGAAGGAGGGAGGGATCTTTAGTATCTAAATATTTCCTAAGGATATAGTAGGCCCGTAGGTTTCCGTGAGCGTAGATTTTATGCTTGTACGGGCTTAGCTCATCCTTTGTTAGGGTGGAGTTTCTCTGAATTTCTCTTAAATGCCTTAGCATCATAAAAGGGTCGCGAAATTCCGAAATGCGCATCATGCCCATTTCTTCCTCAATTTTTTCCGGTGTGATAGCTTGAATTTTGTCTAACACGGCATCGGGTAGAGGGTCCTCAAATTGCGGATAATCAATCAAGACGGAGCGCAGGGTGATTTCCAATTTTCCATTGTTCTCGATGAAGCGGGTGGGTGGAAGGGTTTTACCGGTATCATAGTTGATGAGGCGACCATTTTGCACGGTAAACTGACCTATGTGGTCATCGCATGCATGGAGGAAAAGACTTAAGAAAAGCGATTCCCCATATGATTCCGGGGTAACGACAGTACGGAGAGCTTTTAACATCTCTTGATATTTGTCTTTATCATCGAAACCTTTTCTATAGAAATAATTTGAAAAACGACCCCAAATCTTCTCATATTCTGTTTCTTCTAGTTTGGGAATAAATGGAGAAACAACCGCTGTTTGTATTTCCTCCCCTTCCACAAAGATATTGGCATCGATAAAAACATCTTTCATAAGGACGGTATCTTGCAAGCCAAAAGCTTTAGCAAGAGCGATGATTGTCGGTTCTCGGAAAGTTTCCGGCCCCCCTTTGGCAACGGCGCCCTTTTCTTTCGGTTGATAGCCGGGAAGGGTTTCCAGAAGGGGAATCAATTCCTTGTCATCATGCCAGGATTGGTAGAGCTGGGACACATTGACGAATGGTGTTGCATCGTTCAGGATATTTTTTTCGTCAAAGGTTATGCCGTAGGTCGTTTTTAGACCTTCTTTGACCTCTTTTAAAAAATCAACGGCTTCATTGGAGCTTAAATAGGTGCCGAAATGAGCATGAGGACGGCTTAAGAAAAAGTGCATGGCGGTCATATGCTGGTCTAGCTTTTCCGGATCGTGAATTTGTTTGGCAAGCCTTTCTTCCAGTTCCGTTAAGACCCTTTCTCTGATCTCGTCAACGTTGTACTTGACAAGCGCCTTGTCCCCTTTAAGCAGATCCTTCAATTGCTGCGCGCTTTCTGTTATTTCTTCAGGTGTACGCTCTTCAATAAAGTTGAGGAATTTATCCGAAATGATATTTTGATCTATCATAAAGTAACGGCACAAGTCAATCAGGACTTCGGTTTCTACAGTTTCTGTGTCTAAATCGTAGTCTAATTCGAGTTCCATTTTGACTATATCTATGAGTGCACTGAATGATTTTTTGGTATCCGGATCATCAAATTCTTTGAGAAGCTGTTCCAGATGCTCATTCCAGGTGGGCGGGGCTGCCGTTCCCTTGGCTAACGAGTCAACGAGTGAGGGACATGTATCGTTGACATGTTCCTTAAAAACCTCTAGAGGGATGATGAATTCTTTAGGGAGAATGGCCACGGGATTAAGGGAATCGGGTCGGCTGTGAATTTCCGTTCCCCTGGAGGCTTGCACAGTCTCCCAGCTGCTTGCTCCTATGACGCTCGGCTCAGCACTCGCAGTTTCCCTGATGAGGGCGGCGTATTCTTTTCGTTCGGGATGATATCCTTTCGATGAGACGTGGGATTCGAGCTCTTGCGACTTCCTTTTCAAAGAAGAGACTCTTCCGGATAGTTTATCCACATTTTGCTCTAACTCTTCAACGATACTCGACCCCAGCATTTTTGAGGTTGCATCAGGGCTTGCGGTGACCTCTTGCCGGTACTTTTGCACTTCATCTCTTACTGTATCGATTTTTGCCTTTAGTTGATCTATATCTTGTTCAGACATAGAAGAATGGCTCTCGATATCCACCTGAATAGAAGAGATATGTCGTTGAATTTCGCCTGGCTTCATCAGTGTTCCTAAAAGTTGTTCACTTAAAGGATGCAAGAACCATGCCAAAATCTATGAGCAATAGCGCCTATAGGAGCTGAGATCGTAAGCTTCTCGGTGCATTTTGTCTTTGGCGGCTTGGAGGGCCTCAAACTTCTTTTTGCTGATAAGACCGGGATTAATCTCTAAAATGGCCATTAACTTGGAAATGCCCCCATGGCCCCATCCGCCGAAGAGGGAGGGGAGGG
>JAJFMB010000225.1 GCA_021772355.1 Chlamydiota bacterium
TTCTTTAGAAGTCTTTTGCTCCACGTTTTGATAAAATGAGCGCATCTCGGGAAACCCGAGACACTTCTGGTCATACACATAATCTGGATTCAGATGGGAATCATTTTTTTCAGGGGGCAAAGGGAGAATGTTTTTGGTTACAGTCCGTGTAGGAAACAATAAGGCTTTTACCTCTCTCAAAGCAGCTCGGCGATCATAGAAGAGATTGCCAAAAAACTGCTTAATATAAGTAGTGATTCGGATAAGAATATTTTTTTCTTTAAGAAGAGTATTTGCCTGCACATCTAAATCTTCTATTTTTGAAACAATCTTTTTGGCAGTCATTAACTCATCATTACCCAACCCCTCAACTTGCTTACGGAATTCCCGTACAATTTCATTTAGTGAATGAACGTGACCCTTGACACCCCGGAAGTGCCGTCCTCCGGTAGAACCAATTTCAGGCTTTAATTGAGCGACAAATGAATTAAATGAGCTTAACGACGAGCTTGGTTCCATTATTCAACCTTCAATTTAAAGAAATACATTAAATTCAATTGGAATTACTGTCAATTAACTATAAACAAAATTATTATCAATAACTTTTCTTGAAACGAAGCAAATTATAAGCTTGGGCAAATGTGCTCTTAGGAAGAAGCATCTCCTACACTTAATGCCCCGCCCTATCTTGCGGCAAAATTAACAGGTGACATAAGCCTCACCACCCCACTACGATATAACAGAACACCAACCCCAAACAACCGACCTAGAGGGAGACAGCTCCGCTCGCACAGGCACTAGAGAAGGGGCTGCTCTAAATAATAATGTTTATTAACTTGTTTTGGAAAAGCTAAAGCGGGCCTCTAGTAAATCATGGTCCGATAAAGCCTTCTTGGGGTCATTCAAATCTTTCATGGCACCACGATTAATGGTCATTTGGTAATTTGTCTCTTTTGCCCAAGGAGACCAAAGCAGCATGCGATCGAGAATCGATTGCTTAGGGTTGGTAGCCAAGAATTTTTGTACATCTTGATCACATTCAAAATAGTAATCCGCTAAGTCCACACATGTTGAACCTTTTGCATGATCATAATGATCTGTAAAGTTTTGCTGAATAACGCGCTCGCCAGCCTCGTTCATATCCCCGCTCCGGATATTTAAATCCCCGCACAACATTGAAGGGTGTCCATCCTCATGTGCCTTAAAGATCTCTACGATCTCCTCCATTTGAGCAGCTTCGACGTCAGAATAAAAAGGATTCAAGTGAGTCGCTGCGAGATGCAGCTGAGTCTCACTCCCCTTTTTCACATCAAAATCAACAAGCCCGTAATTTCTATCAAACCCAAAAAGGTTATAACGATCGAAATCAGATGGTTTCTCTTTTGTTACAGTCTTGAAAGGGGTAAAACGCATATTATCAAGAGGGTATTTAGAAATAACTGCCAGTCCACTAGATGGTAGCAAAGAGGCGTGGGACATCCCAAAAATGCGCGGTGTCATATTGCCATAAAAGTGTGCGTATTTGGATTTTAATTGCTTGTGCAATTCACCAATAGCATGCACATCATAAACCTCTTGCAAAACAAGCACATCAGCATCTCTTTCCAGAAAGACTTTTGCGACTCCTTCCAATCTTTGGCGCCAAGGGATCAATCCCCCATGAAACATCGAAACCTCAGGCATAAAGCAGAGATTTGAAGTTATTATCGAAAGTGAATCACCTTCTGTATCTTCCTCTTTTGAAGCATTATCTCCCTGAATGTAGGCAAAGGCAGCCCCTTCTTTATCTTCAAGATCGACCTTAAGCTGTTTCCATCTGCTAGTAAGCTCTACAGGCAAATTCTCTTCTTGAATGCTAGAAATAAAGCCCTTTAAATACTCCCATTCCACCGCACTTAACCGATCAGTTGTCTTTAGAAGGGATTCCGCATAAGAAATAAATACTTTCAGAAGCTCTACATCTTTAAATGTTTCATCTTTAACCTTAATCGATTGGTCAAGTAGCGCTAACTTTCCCTCTGTCTCCCGATCAGGAACCAAGCGTTCACTTCGAATAAGACGCTCCGCAGCATCAAAGGAAACCATCAAGTCGTGATAGGCCATAAAGGTATTACTAAAAGTGCGCTTTTCGTCCGGTATCGATTTAATCTCTTGGAGACCCTTTTGCAATTTCAGAATTGATTGTTCACACATCGTTTTTCCAGCTTCTATTGTACGAGGCAGTGATGCCACGTACTCTTCCAAGTTAAACGGTTTTGGCTTATCCTGTGTGAAACCTTTTAACAAGTTCTGTATTGAGGAGTACATCTCCTGCAGTTTCTTTTCGATTTTGAGAGACTTAAAAAAAGCAACAGCCAAGGTATAAATTTTACGAATACCTGAAGATAGTAAAGATAGTGTTTCTGTTTTA
Source organism: Chlamydiota bacterium (assembly GCA_021772355.1). Classification (GTDB taxonomy): domain Bacteria; phylum Chlamydiota; class Chlamydiia; order Chlamydiales; family JAJFMB01; genus JAJFMB01. The sequence goes on from JAJFMB010000225.1 coordinate 2,390, forward strand.
CGTGTCTTCTTATCAAAAGCGGAAGCAGGCGTGGTTAAGTGTGTTGTTTGAGAGTCGACACTTTCAGTTAAGCGAGATCTTTGCTTCTCATCACCTTTAACGTTAAAGGGAACACTATTAAGTCTTAGATCAGTTGCTACTTTCATCTTTTTATCTCCAGTTTGACTGAATTCAGATAATCTCTTTCAGGTGGTGTCAAAAATTTTTGCATCGCCATGGCATGCATTTCACTAAGAAATTTTAGATCATCTTCATTTTTACACTCTAGTCTACTCCCTAAATGGGTATAGTACGAAATTTCTGATTGCTGTTCAAAATACTCCAAGCATAGAGGATCTCTTTTTTTCGCTAGTGCAACAAAATACTTTCTATCACGCATTAATCTCAGTTTTTCTTTCTTGATCTCATCATCACTTTGTTTGATCTTTGGTTTTTTCTTAACATTAGGAGCCAACTGCTCTGCCCCTGGATAGCACATGTACTTCTCATCAAGTGACGCTTCCTCTTCAGATCGAGTAAAGAAATAGGTAGTACCGATATCACCCGGTCCGTTTGAATTCAAATTCAGACTCTCCATAGCCAATAAATAAGCCATTTCCGGTTTCTTTCCTTGAAAACGAGAAACCATTTTATCTGTTGCCTTCCAGTGGCTATCAAGCATACAATAGCTTAACTTAGGAAGTCCCAACTCTTTTCCGAAGCAGAGAAGCAGAGAAGCAGAGAATTCAGCATAAATGGTGAACGGCAACTATAGTGATACGCCTCGCTATTCATAAGTTTCTTAAACCACTCACTTCTCGTATCATCAGGCCTCACCACTTGGTCTAACACATCGCCGTTATTATCTATGAGTTGATTCCAAAGTGAGTATTGGATAGTTTCCTTACCAACAGTCCGATCTTCTTTATCATGAATCAAAATTTCCAAAAGTTCCTTCGGTTTTAAATAGGCAAATTTTGTCTTTTGCAAGGAGTAATAAAGCCCTAAGAATCCTAATCGGTGACTGTTCTTTCCATGCAGCAAAAGAGTCGACACCTGTGTATCTTCCTTAAAAACATGCCCCATAGAAACAAAAGGATCCGCCACGTAAGAGGTGACTCCTCCCACAAAGACAGGTGTCCCTTCTGTGTTGATTCCCAGCTGTTGCTCAATCTCTAACAACACTTCATCAATCACCTTCCCTTTTTGTTTCGGCGTGCACCCCTGAGGCCTAGGCCCTGGGATAAAATAGCCTCGACCTTTAATCAAATACTCCGGTTCCGACTCCGGTCCGAAAGAAATCCCTCGTTCCTCAAGCTTTTTGGTGATCAAATCTTCTATAGGCTCTAGTTGCTCGAAAAAGCGCACAGGGTCTCTAAAAACTGAGAGGGTGTGAAGAATAAAATCACGTAATTCCTCTTCAGTTAAAATCCCCATTCTAGAGATGACTTTAAAGTCGCTTGGGGTCGCTTCAAAAGGAGATATAGTAATCTTTTCTTTAGACCTCTTTTGGTCCAGATTTTCATAAAATGAGCGCATCTCGGGAAACCCGAAACACATCTGATCAAACACATAATTTCGATTCATATGGGAATCAATTTTTTCAGGGGGTAAGGAAAGAACTTTTTTCGTTACAACTCTTTTAGAAGGAAATAAAGCTTTTACCTCCTTCAAAGCAGCTCCGCGGTTATAGAAAAGATTGCCAAAAAACCGCTTAATGTATGTAGTAATTCGGATAATAATATTTTTTTCTTTAAGAAGAGTGTTGGCCTGCACATCTAAATCTTCTATTTTTGAGATTATTCTTTTGGCAAGCAGAACCTCATCATCACCCAATCCCTCAGCTTGCTTACGGAATTCCCGTACAATTTCATTTAGTGAATGAACTTGACCCTTGGCACCCCGAAAGTACCGTCCTCCGGTAGAACCAATTTCAGGCTTTAATTGAGCGACAAATGAATTAAATGATCTTAACGACGAGCTTGGTTCCATTACTTAAACTTTAATTTAAAGGAACATATTAAATTAAAATAGAATTATTATCAACTAATATTATACATAACTACTACAAGTAGTACTGACTTTAAAGAAATTTTTCAATATAATTTTCCTTTAATTGGAAGCCCTCAAAGCAGCTGGCAAGTAATTACTGCCACTCTCCCTCCCAATTGATGATCATCTCTTCTTCTGCGAAGAGGTGATCTTTTAGCAGAGCCTCAACAGCGAGGGCGCGGGCGTTGATTTCGTCAGGCTTATCCTCTGCTAGGGTCCGCTTTTTGCCATTGGGCAAAAAGTAGGGGTCGAAGCCAAATCCTCCCTTGCCTCTAGAGGGCACAATCACTCCCCCCATTTGTCCTTGATAAACACGGACGCTCTTACCCTTTCGATAGGCAAGGTAGACATTCCACGACGCAGCATGACCGGCACACTCCTCAAGATGGTCAAGCAACCAACGGATGTTAACACCTAATGAGACACCTTCGACGTCGAGACTCGTGTCCTCTACGACGACTCCTTCAGGAACTTGGGAGGCCTTGTGCACGATTACAGTAAGAGGATCAGCATCGATTTCCGGAAGATCACTATCTGTTGCTTCAAGAGATTCTCCATATTTCTGAAATAGCCTAGCAAACTCTTCCAACTTCCCGGGATTGCTTGTGTTAATTCTCCACATAAAACAGTAATTCCATTATAATTTCATCGATAAAAACAATAAAAGGTTCAGAATATGAAAAAAACCTTATTTTTCATTCTTTCACTCATTTCATTTATTCTTTACTGTATCACTCGTAGCTAACACGATTGATTCATCAAATGATATTTCAAGCTCTTTAAGCTCTTGAAGATCTCTCTGAGAAATTTTTGCTCCGGCTACAATCAAAAGCTCTTCAGCTTTTTTATTTTTATGTATTAGAGCTAATGCTAACGGTGATCTAAAATAGTGTTCATCTTTATTTATGTAGGCCCCCCGATTAATCAAGTCCTCCACAAAACAGCCTTCTTTGTCATAACAAGAGGCAAGATGAAGCGGACTTTTTCCGTCCCCATTTGTAAGGTCAATACGAGCACCACGGCTGAGAAGATAAGTGTACAGAGCGTAATCTCCTTTCCTAATTGCCACGTGCAGCGGAGTCGAACCTCTTCCATCTGACTCATTGATAGCATCTCCACGATCCAAACACGCTTCCACTTGGGCACGATCCCCATCTTCAACAGCAGTGTGAAGAGGAGGATTACTAAGAGGAAAATCTTTCTTGCGCAATGCCGCCCATTTTATCCCTTCTTCAGGATGAATAGTAAATGCTCGAAGAAGTCCATTTTGTTTGAAATATTCAAACATGTGCTTACTACCTTGCAAATAGTATGAGAGGCTTTCTTCGTCGAAACAGATGTTTAAGTGACATGTTTCTTTAATATCTTCTTCCGGAGCTGTTCTTTTAAAACGGGTTATGACACCTGAATCAACTATATGTTCACTGATATCAACAGTTTGAGCCCCAACATAACGCATCGGCAAGGCACAAGCTGCAGCATTGGGACGTCTTAAAACAAACCGGTCGATACTATTTGGATCTCTCCAGTGTTGGGTCAAAAAAGGTGCTTTAGTGTCAAACAGAAGCTGAAGCATTCTATAAGCTGCATCCCTCGTCTCACTATCTTTTTCCGGAAAATGGAAAAAGCCATCTAGAAAAAAATAACCTGATTTGGGACGAAGCAAGTTATAAGCCTGTGCAAATGTGCCTGTCGGATCGACTAGATGACGAAATGTCCAATTAGAGACAATAAGATCGACTTGATTTTCCAGGTCAAGTTGCTCTTTTTTAAATTGTTCAAAGAGCTCTTCAACTTTAAAGGCGCCGAGATGGTAGAGTGTGCACTTACCTTCGGTCACAACCCTCTCTCCAAAGTAATCCTCTGCTCTGATACCAATAATCTTCACTTCAATATCATCAGGCAAATCTTCTTGTGAGTTTATATAGTTAGCAAGGGCTTTACTCCATTGGAAGTTTCCCGCTCCGATATCAAGAGCGTAGAACTTCTTTTGTGTTGCCGGAGCCTCCATGATAATGTTGGCCATCAAAGAGTGTTCATCAACACAACACATCTCATATTTGCGACTTCCGTTATATAGTCCCCACCGACTTTCCCTATTTCTCTTTAAGGTCTCAAAAGCACGCGTAATATGCGCTTGCACCTCTTTGGGTCTTTGGGT
>JAJFMB010000226.1 GCA_021772355.1 Chlamydiota bacterium
TACTTTAAAAAGGCCTGACCCGAGATCAAAAGCGGCGCGGTGCACATTGCAATGCACAGGAGCCTGGAAACAGATTAAAAGACAAAAAATTAAAGATGAAAATAGTTTATTTGAAAGCTTCATAACAATCCTTTTTTATTAAAAAACAATAATATCAAGATATTGTATTAATGACAAGATAAAAGCAAATTCAAATGGTGAAGAAAGGATGATTTTCTATCTCCTGAAGCGACGGGCGATCCTCTTCTTTCTTTTGTAGCAGTTTTTCAATGAGGTCTTTTGCAGCATCAGGCACATAATCAGGGATCGTTAACTGACTATCGTAAATATTTTTTAAATAAATTTCACTACTTGATATTATTGAAGCAAAAGGATGCGACCTCGTAAAGAGGTAGTAAATGAGAATACCTAAACTCCAGCAATCAGCTTTTGTTGTATACTCCTCATTTTCATTTACAAACTGTGGAGAGGAAGAGAGGGGTACTCCTATTAATGAAAACCTTCTTTTCCGAATAACTTCTCCCTCATTCTTTGGAGGATATCCATCATCGGTATCGATATGACGTATTGAGTCTAAATCAATAAGTGTAACTTTTTCTAGCTTCCTTCTTCTCATGACAACAATCAAATTTTCTTTTTTGAGATCACGATATATATAATGGTTCTGATGCAAATAGGCGAGAGTACTACTTACTTGTTGTACTATCTTAGCACAATTATTCCGTCGACGTCGGAACTCACGGTACCGTGAACTACAAAATGAAAAAGATGGAACAGACGTGAGATCAGCATACCTTCTGATAGAAAAATGACGGGCAATTACTTCAGATGTCAACTGAATTCCATCGATATAGTCCATAACAATATAATGATAACCTCTTACTATACAACCACGCAAAGAGACAAGATTTGGATGTTTTAGAAGAGGTCCAATCGCTTCTATTCTCTCATAGAAGTATTTTTTTGTCTCTGAATCACCCTTGAGGATCTTTACAGCGTATGATCTTCCCCTGTACCTACTACGAAAGACATCACCATAATCTCCCTCTCCAATTTTATTTGAACTATGTGGATAACGAAAACCACGAAGTATACCATCCATATCAGCTGGCGTCAAAGCTGCGGTATCCTCTGATGGATAAACATCCTTTTGACTACAACATCGTAAACACTGCATGAAACATCCCTATAGATAGTGCCGGATACTTTACTTCTAAATATTTAGCCCAGCTATAATTCTTAAACTTCTACAACACAAAAAACGGATGATCCTTTATCTCCTGAAGCGACGGCCGATCTTCTTCTTTCTTTTGTAGCAGTTTCCCAATTAGGTCTTTTGCATCGCCTGGCAGCCGCTCTGGTAATTCAAGAGGTTTCCAAATAATGTTATTTTTTAAATCTGCCACGCTTGTTTTTTCGTCCAAAAATGGATAATTGCCCAATAGAAGATAATGGATTAGCATTCCTAAACTCCAGCAGTCCGCTTTTTCTGTATATTTACCTCTCCGCTCTACAACCTGTGGAGACATCACTGTAGGAGTCCCTAAATATGTATAGGTTTTTTTCAAAGATTTCCGTTCATCGCCTTCTGGAGGCAAACCATCATCGCTATCCATATGACGAATAAAATCCAGGTCAACGATTACAATTTTTTGCAGGACCCCATTTTTCACAATCACAACGATATTGTCTAGCTTGAGATCCCTTAACATGTAGCGATTTTCATGCAGATAGGAAACGGCACTGCGCACCTGTTCCACAAATCGAACTGTATTACTCCATCGACGCGAAAAATCTTCTTCACGTCTTTCTCTAAGTAAAGAGGGAGCTGAACCTGTGATATCAGCATATTCTCTAATGGAAAAGTTACTAGCAACCGCATTATCGTTCAGTGGCTTCCCATCCACATAATCCATAATCACATAACAGCGACCGTTATCAACACAGCCTTTAATAGGAACAATATTAGGGTGTTTTAAAAGAGGTCCAATCGCTTGCACTCTTTGAAAGAGTAAAACCTTTTTTATCCTTGAACTATCAAAATATGCCTTAAGCGCATACGTTCTTCCGTTGTAAGAGACCCGATGGACACTAGCATGAGCTCCTTCTCCTACACTTCTCTTCCTTCGCGACTGCTCAAATTTTGCTACGATGTTTCGTTTCTCGTCCCCTGACAAGTTTTGAAGATCATCACCATTCGAGGGATGAACACTCCTATCTTTCTTTTGTGAGAATAAAGACGTTAAACAATTCATCATTAATTCACTCTAGTTCATACAGGACGTAGCAATGCTGAGGGTCGCTTTTAGGAATGCCCGGATAATCAAAAGAGTCGACGTACCGCATACCGAGACGCTCCATTACTCGTCTCGAATTTGCATTGTCAATAACAGTACAGGCAAATATTTTAGAGATCTTACACAGCTCTCTTCCATATTTAATTATAGCCTTAGCCGCTTCCGTTGCATATCCGTTTTTCCAGGATTTTTTTCCAAGTATGTAACTGATGGTATGACAAGGAAAATGGGGATCTTCAATATGGACTTCGTTTAAACCTACAATCCCTATCACTTCCCCCGAATTCTTCAGTTGGCAAATAAAGTAACCACAACCACACTGTTCAATATTTTTGTTAGACGTTTCAGCTAAATGTTCAATAATAGCCAGATTGTCAAGGCAATAGTAACCTAAATAGCGATTGACTTCCGGATCTTGTGTAATGGCATGAATTGATTTAATGTCTTCTTGATTCCACGATCTAATCAACAACCTCTCTGTCTCTATGCCAAAACGGTGAAGCTCGCTCCCAAAGGCCGTTTTTCCACCGAAATTGACGATGCATAAAACAGTGAATATCATGTACGTTATTTTTTTCATTTTTCTTCTAAAAAAGGTCTCGGATTTTTTTATCAAAAGAGCTCCATTATTGCAGTTTCTCCTCGTCTAGAACACTTAAGCTATCAGTGAGTTCTTGCCCAAGACAGGGTTTCTCCAATACAAAAAACGGGTGATCTTCTATTTCTGCAAGATAGGGGCGTACATCTTCAGCCCTAGAGAGCAACTTGACAAGCAAGTTTTTGGCCTGCTCTGGCAGCGAGTCGGAAAGCACTAGAGGTTGATGTCTAATGTTATCTAGGTTTTCTAGAATATTTTTCCCTTTAAAGGGATATTTTCCTTCTAATAGGAAATAGAGCAAAGCTCCAAAAGCCCAACTATCTGCCTTAGTTGTGTAGATGCCTTGTAACATTTCGGGTGAAATAGTTGGGGTTGATCCGCAAATTGTGAGTTCGAAACTTTTTGGTTGAGGCTGACTATTATTGCAAAACCCTGAGCAACATTGGAAAAATCTGCTTAACCTATTTCTACCTGTTGCTGCGGTACCGACCCCCTTTAACTCTTCCATTAGTGAAGTAGAAAGTGGTAGGTCGCTTCTCTCTTTGTCAGTTTGATCTGGGGGCAGCCCACTCAAAGTTTTGGTATGACGCACCATTCCTAAATCGAGAAGGGTAAAGTTAACTACAATTCCATTCACAATTTTAACGCGAACATTTGAGCCCTTAAGATCACGATAGACATAACCTCTGCCATGAAGATAAGCAAGAGCGCTACGCGCTTTACTTCCCACAATTTTGCAATTATTCAACCGTCTCTCTGTTTCATCCGGAACTGTAACGGTAAAATGCTCACGAACCAGAGGTTCTTCAATATCGTCACCATCAATGTAATCCATGATTAAATACTGGGGATAATCTTTGGCACAACCGTGATGGCGAACGATATGGGGATGGTCAAGGAGAGGGCCGATAGCTGCTTCTCTTTCGGCATAAGTTAAAGATGTTTTTCCGTTATCGAGTTTAACAGCGTACCTACACCCTTTATACATTCTTTTATAGACATCAGAGGAACAACCCGACCCGACTTTCTCTTTAGGTTCCTTTGATGTAATCAAATCAAGTATTAATTGCCCCTTATCATTCTCCGATAAAAGAGTAACATCCCTTCCTTCCCAAGAAAGTCCACCAGCTGACTGATCTCGTATAATAGAAAGAGGAGGGGTTGCTCCTGATGACTCACTTGTTGTAGATAAGGTAGCACTCATCCTTGACCTCCTTAGGTAAGATAGAGATATTATAAGTGGTTTAGGTTAAAGCCTCAACCCTTGGATAATTTTCAAAGTAATTTATTGAAGAAAAGGATGAGCTAATATTTGTTCCGCTGACAAGCGATCTTCAGGATTTAAAATAAGAAGTCGCCTGATCAAATCTTGGGCCTGAATCGGGATCCAGGAGTGCATTTCGTATTTTCCACTCTTTGTTCTTGATTTGGTTTTAGCATCTTTATCGTCTTCAAAAGGATATGTCATTGTGCAAAGGTAGTAAAGGAGCGACCCTAGCCCCCAACAGTCTGTTTTTTCCGAATAATTTCCCTTTTCCGAAAGTACCTCTGGTGACATCGTGACTAAACTTCCACAATAAG
>JAJFMB010000227.1 GCA_021772355.1 Chlamydiota bacterium
TCTTATCTTTGAAGCAACTGCGGTTTGTAATCGCGAATTAGTGATTGAGCGCTACAAAAAAAATAAGTCTTTAAAACAGGTGTTGGCTGTTGTTCCGGAAGGTTCTAGACAAAAGATGACAACTCTTCTGAAAAATGAGCACTATGAAGAAGCAGCTAAATTAATCCCTGTGATCCATCAGAAGAAAGATGACGTATATCTGGCTGGTGCTGTTGCGAATTTAGCCGGAGAGCATGACGCGTCATGGGAGTACGTTGAAGTTGCGATCACACACCTCTTAGCAAAATATTTTCATCATGCCTCAAGAGAGGGCGATGTGGAACTTTTTGGAGAGCTTGCTCAGGATGATGTTACTAAGGCAATCGGACGTATCATGATACCGATTCAAGAGAAATTTACTGAAATCGACCGTTGCAATGATCCTAAGCAAAAAGACGAACTATTTGTGAATTTATCAAATGAGCTTTTTGCCGAATCAGGTTTGATTCGTCATGACTTACCTTTACCAGGTCCCTTAAAGCCTGTCTTTTGGAAAATATTGAAAAACTCAATTGTTCCTAAGTTATTGAAAGATTTACATCAGAAACAAAAGGAGCCGGTGAGACTTGTTTGTGAATTGGCCACGGAACCACAGAATGTGATGCGTGGCGCAGAAGGAGAAGAGGCGTTAACACAACTCTGCCATGCTGTCGCTGATGAAATTGAAAAGCAATTGCCGGAAGTTAGCAAGAAACAGGGCGGCGAGCTTGGAGGTCCTATTGGATCGCTCTTAGCATCACTTGGTCAAAAAGAAGGGGCTAAGCAACCGTGGAGAGTGACCCGTAACTTTGTTGAGGCGCTTATGCTGCGCGTTTTAAGTCGATTGGCACCAGATGACGGCTCTAATGTTTTCAATGGTGTGGTGAATACGTTGCTTGCTTCTGTTGAAGATTTTGGCGACAAAAATGGTCAAATTCTAAGAGCTTATGAAGAGAAGCGTAAAAACTGCATTGATCGCATTCACAGAGAAACAGGAAAACCAAAAGCAGAGATTGAGCAGTCATTACTCACTAGTTCGGATGTTGAAGCAAAGAGAAACGAGGAAGAATTTATCGCAGCGTTTCGTCCCTTAGCAAAAGAGCTTCTTTTAAAAGCAGGCCTTTTCAAAGAGTGTGAGGCTTTATATCCGGGAATATATCAAGAGATATTACCAAAGCTTTTAGTGCAAGTTTATCATTTGAGTATGGGACCAAAGCATCAGTTTGAACAAGCACATTTGGATGAGTTTGCCGGTGGTGGTGTGCTACGTTTGTTGGCCCAGCCGATTGGATTACAAATTGAGCAGATCTTGCCGGAAGTGTTAGAAGAGAACAGTGCAAAGATTGCTGAGGGAGTGGGAGATCTCCTGCACCAGGAGATTCCTAGTTCGGGTCTTGCAGGCGCTATTGCAACTCTTGTGCGCGGGCAATCAGATGAGATGAACCAGGCGTGGGATTTTACAGGTGATTACCTCAGCGCAATTATCAATCATGTGGCCTACAACCTAGCTGCCGGATTCAAAGAGGAGAACCGGGAAAATATCCTTATGGCACTTGTGCCGAGTTTGTTAACCCTTATCTATGAGCAGGGCAAGAATCCGCAAGAACTATCGAAGCAACTCTTGGAAATGGCTGGCATTCAACCTGGACATCCCCTCTACCTACAAGCCGTTCAGGATAATTTTCTTCCTAAATTTTTAAGCGAATACGTCAGGGATATGACGGAGCCGCAACGTGCACCAAAAGGGCCGTATGCGACTGCTTCATCTGTTCTGGCGCGTGATGTGATGAAGCTGACGCGACGCTATTTACAAGATAATCCAAAATCTGTTGCTGAATTGGCATGTCGTAAACTTGCTGATTGGCACAAAACCAATTTGGTTCGAGCCTATCGCACTAATCCGTCAGAGAAAAATTTAGAAATGGTCTTGGCTCAAGTTTCTCGGAAAGAGCGTGAAAAGGCTCGTCTGATGATCAATGATGATAAGATTGTTGATTTGATGCAAAGCGGCTATGGTCCTGAAGAGGTGAAAGCGCTTGCCGAAGTGATTGAGCATCTAACAAAGGATTCGGAAGATCCGGCTATTGCGGCAACATGGAATTTCTTAAATGCTGCTATCGAGAGCTTGATTGATAAAGGAATCACCCATCTTGCAGCATCTAAGGGTAAAGCTTTCGGTAAGGATCTAAAGGATCCATTAGCCAGCGGTTCAATGGCGCTGCTGACTGTAATGCAAGAAGAGTTAGCTAACATTAAAGATGGAAGCAAACCTGAAAATTTCATTGAATTGTCAAGACGGTTGGTGCAAGCGAGCGGAGTAACAAAGGATGACCTGCCCTTACCAGCGCCTTTAAGAGAAACGTTTTTCGAGCTATTACAAACTTCAATTTTGCCGACAGTGCTCGTTGACTATTACCCTTTGTACAATACACCTGTGAAACTGGGACACACTGTGGCAATGGATCAAACACCAAGAGAGAACTTAGGCAAAAAAGCCGGGGGTGAGACGTTAATAAAAGTGGCGTCTTTGATCGGCGAGCAAGCTGAAACTATGTTGCCGGAACAGATCCCAACTGAGGGCATCGAGCTGGAAAGCGCCCGATCCATTGGATATGTAAAGGGGTTAACGAGACAGTTTACGGAAGCATTTGTCTTGCGCATCTTAGATCGCCTATCTGATGGAGAAGATAAAAACGCGCTCACAAACTTGATCAACAGGTTCCGTACGCTGTTTGAGGAATATGCAACGGATCACTTAAAAAGCATAAAAGAACATGATGATACTTATTGGAAGCTCGTTGAGGAATGTGGAAAAATTGACAAAGATGATCCAGAAAATAGCGATGAGTTAAAAATTCTCAATGGAAGGATTGCTTTAGAAAAGAAGCGCTTGCTGCAAGACTTTGTTCCTCTTGCTACAAAACTTGTCAATGAAGCTGGCTTAAATGCAGAAGTTGCTGAGATCTATCCTGATCTGACGACAACTGTACTTCCCACTGTGCTTTTAGATCTTTATCGTCAAATGGCAAACCCTCATCAAAACTATGGAGAGTATCGCGAAGCGGTTCGAGGGATTTTAGAGAATATGCAGGGAATTGCTAGCCGTGGATGTGATCGAGATCTCACGCGAGAAGAGCAGAAAGAGGCTGTACAAGCGTATCAAGAAGAGCTAACGCGTGTTGTAAATGAGATAGAGAATAGTTTTGGATTACTTGCCGGAGATATTAACAGTGCTGTGCAGAAATATATTTCCGAAAATACCATGGATATCGGTGAGCTTATTCGCTCAGCTATCGGGGAAGATTTGCCAGAAACAGAAAGACAGCATATTGCCGATGCTCTTAAAGGGTTGAAGGGTAGCGAGTGGAATTATTTAGAAAGCGTGACTCAGATTGTCCTATTTAAAGTTTTTGCGCATTTTGCTGAGGAAGCAGCACTTGAGGATAAGCATGAATTACCGAATGAACATCCTCACGCTTATCTTATGACGCGCATAATTACGCGCTTGCTTGAAGGAGTTCAGGAGAATTTACATGGTATCGACGACACGATGGCGTCATTTTTGATCGAAATAAGAGATCAGGGTGAAAATGTTTCTGAGCTTGAGAAATTTGTAGAAAGAAAGAATATCAACACAATCGAGGATCTCTTTTCAAAACTGGAAGTGGAGAAAAACAATCAAGATAAGGCACTGCTTGTCCAACTTATTCGATTGCGTTTCCGTGCTTATTCACGTCATCTTGTTGAATCTGCCTGTCGCGACTCCCTCAATGAGTTACTTGCACCCCTGCCCAAAGCTGTAAGACCTGCTATCTACCAAAAGATTACCGATGAAATTTTGCCTGATTTCGTTGCAAAATCTTATCGTGATACGATGGCGTGGAACTTTAAGAAAGAAGAAACAGAAGAGCGTTTGATTGGGCGTTTCAAAAATAACAATATGGTGCAGTTTAGTCGCTATATCGGTCAACTGGGAGCTGCCTACATCCCGAACTATCTTTCGATGAGTAGTAAAGATGTTTCAGAAAAGCTCTATGGTCTGGTGCAACCTTATGTTAAAGGGGTGGGTCGTCAGCAGGATATTGAGAGTATGGTCGCCAAAAATGCGCATCATCTGGGGAACGATCCTGAGATAGGGGAAGCTTTACCGTTTATTGAAGACTATATTGAAGCGGCCACACTACAGTTTTTTGATGGCTTTACCAAAAACATTAGTCAAATGGAAGCAGGTGACAAACCACAGGCTCTTTATAAAAATATTGTGGAACAGATGCTAATTTTAGCAAAGGACCACTTTAATACGATCAATGAAGTAAAAGGTGAAGAGGCAAACTTGCGTGCGTGGCGCATTGGCAAAGACTCAATGAGAGAGGGCTTTGAAAGACATCACATGCTGCATCCAGCACTATATGGCGAAGAAGAGAAGAAAAAGTACTACCAAGATTTAGCTGTTCATTTTATGGAACTTGCTGACTTGAATGACCCACAAAAATTAGCTCTTCCTGCAGAAGTGCGCGAGCCAATCTTCCATGCTATGCAGGAAGGTGTGGTACCTGTTTTGATTGAATCGCTTTTCAAAACTTTGAAAGACCCTAAAACGATGAATACGATGTTGCTATCTTCATTAGGTGTGATGAATACCATTACAGAAGATGCCGAGAAGTTCCACTATCAAAAAACAATAGCGGAGATCGAGGCCGTTTTTAATGCGAAACTCGTCCCTACGTTAGAGCAGGCTGATCATGACCCTCACGAGGCATGGCCCCAAATTCAAAGTTTGATCCGGGAGATTTCCAAGCTTCAAAAGGAGTTAACGTTATCGCATGCGATTGTCGATAGAAAAATATATATCTACTTGCACGAAATTAAAGGGAAATTAGAGCTTTTAGAGCCGAAAAATGCGCCAAAAACAGTACCAAGTGATGTAGAGAGTGAGGATACGATTGACCGTCGTTATGTTCTTAAGCAAATTGATGCTCTACTTAAAGGAGATAAAACGACCTCGGAGGATGGAGAGGAGATTATTTTTGATGGTGGCATGCTTTCTTTGATCGATGAGATTCAAGAAGAGCTTCAGGACTATGTTCTTGAGAATGATGACGAGCAAAAAGAGTTTAATAAAAACTGCGGCGAGCTCTTACTAACGCTCGTGGAGATGATCCCTGATAATTTCACTAAGGGGATATTTAAGCTTAAGGATGTGAAGGATCTAACGGCCGAAGAGATTGGAAAAGCGGTTCGCAGACAGGTTAACGGTAAGACGTTGATCAAAATGATGAGTTTAGGCGTTGAGAAAGGTCTTCCGGCTTTGGCTGAAGGTGAGTGGTTTGGAACCGGGGCTGATAGAAAGTTTATACCTGGAAAATGGGTTTCTCTGAGTCAGGGTGAAGAACCTATAGAAAATGATCCTCACTATAAAATTGCCGACCCTGAAGCCCCTAAAAATAAATCTTTATTGAATAAAATTTCTGCCTTGTTCGATCAAGCCCTTATTGCGTTACATATTAAAGCGCCACCCGAGGTTTCCTTAAAATCAAAAATGGCCGAAAAAAAATGGGTGAAATTTGTGGCGAGCCCTAATGGCTATACTTTTGATTTACCTAATTCCCCCGAGGAAGTGGCAGCAGCTGAGAAAGCTCATCTTGAACAGCATCGAGCGATACGTAAAAAGTTGATAGATGAGATCGTGTATACATTTGATGAGCGTGTGAAATCAACGATTAACGGATTTTTTATGACGAACTGGTTTTCGATCCAAGAGAAAATTGATCACGTTGTGAAAATGGTTTTTGGAAAAAAAGGTCTCAAACGCAAACACAGATTGGACAAAGAGATCGACAGAATGTTAATTAAAACATCTTTTAAAGCGTTAGATGTTGTTCTACATCCTGTAAGTCTTTTATTCTGGGGCACTATCCATCTCTTTGTAAGAAGTCGAGCAAAGTACTTGATAAGTTCCGGGAAGTTGGATATTCATGAAAACTTTTTCTATAACCTTACAGACATGGTACTATTGAATCTCTTCCAAATGCCAAATCCCCCTAAAGTCAATGATGAGTATGCTGTGTCTGACTCTGCTAAGGAAGAAAAGAAAAAGCTTGATTCTCAAATCTTGAGAGAGAGGAGAATGAATGAGCATGGTGGGGTTTATAGAAAAGTTAACCAAAAAGTGGATGATACCAAAGATTACGTTCAATATCAGTGGGATCGCTGGAAGGCTTAATATTTCGTTATGATGTTGTAGCGAATTCTTGAAAAATCTTTTTCTATAGCGAACAAGCAAAAAAATGTGGTATGCTCTTTCGGTGATGGAAAGAAAAAAATACCGTGTTGTCACTTTAGGATGTCGCACTAATCAGTACGAGTCGCAAGCGTTTGTTGATCAGCTTGACCGAATGGGGTTTTCCCAGGCCGGTGATGATGATAACGCAGATCTTTGTATTGTCAATACCTGCACAGTAACGGAATCTGCGGATAGCCATAGCCGCCACGCCATTCGACAGTTGGTGCGCCAAAATCCTGGGGCTGAAGTTGTAGTGACGGGTTGTTTTGCAGATAGACAGCCGGATGCCATTAAAGCGATCCAAGGGGTAAGCGAAGTTGTATCTAATAAAGATAAAGAAAATCTTTTATCGCTTCTTTATCCTGAAGAACAGATTCCTGAATTTTCTATTAAAAATTTTGATGCACATACCCGCGCCTTTGTGAAGGTGCAAGATGGGTGCAACTCTTTTTGTACATACTGCATTATTCCTTATGTCCGGGGGCGTTCTCGATCTCGCACGACTGCTGAAGTTGTAAGTGAGGTTGAAGGGCTCGTCGCTCAAGGGTTTAAAGAGGTGGTAATTACAGGTATTAATGTCGGAGATTTCGATGGCGGTAAGAAAGAGACTCTTGCGGGTCTTGTCCGAGCTGTTGATGAGGTGGAAGGGCTTGAGCGTTTGCGTATCTCTTCTATTGATCCTGATGAGATTGATGAAGATCTGATGGACGCTGTAATTAATGGCAAAAACACCTGTCACTCTATGCATATAGTACTTCAGTCTGGATCTAACGTCGTGCTGAAAAGAATGAACCGCAAGTACACACGGCAGATCTTTCTGGAGAGTGTCGATCGTTTGCGCGCTGCCTCACCGGACTTTACCTTTACAACGGATGTGATCGTCGGCTTTCCGGGCGAGACAGAGACAGATTTTACGGAGACACTCGACGTGATAAGAGAGGTGAAATTTGCTAAAGTTCATATGTTTCCCTACAGCGACCGCCCAAGAACACGATCGAATTTAATGCCTAACAAAGTCCCTCATGATGTGATCAAAAAACGAAAACAGGAAGTTCTCCGGTTGTCAGAGCAGGTGGCTTATGAATTGCGCGGGCAATTTGTCGGACGAAAAATGAGCATTCTGACTGAGAACAAAGAGGGTGGGCACACCGACAACTTTTTAATGGTCCATCTTAATGAGAGTAATTTTTCTTCAAACGAATTGATCGAGGTGGAGCTGTTGGAAAATACGCCTACGGGACTTCTTGCTAAACCACTTCAACACAGTCTACAACATGCGTATTAAAATAGCTGAAAAGCTCAAGCCCTTTTCCCACGAACCGGGAATCTTATGTTTATTGCCTGGGTCGCACCTACGTCTTCAGGTTTTCCCTTCTTTGCTTCGTGTTGAGGATATGTCTTTGCATCCCCCTAAAGCGGTAACGGAAATTTCTTTATCGATTGCCGGTCCCATAAAAAACTTTACTGTCCAGCTTGATTTGGAGAAGGGATGTATTTGGGTTTGGGGGCAGACCCGTGAAGGATATATTCGTTATCGCATTGTTGCAGTAGAGGAGCCGGATGCACTACTAGCCTTGATAGTAGAAAAACAGCCAAAGCAATTCCGATGGTCATGCTCCCATGAGTTTCAGTTACACTCGCTAAATGAGAAGACAACAGTCGTTGCTTTTAACGGCGATCAATCTGCAGAACCTGTCATTTATCAACCGGAATCGAAGGAAATGCTCTCTTTTGGCTGTCACAAAGCACAAGACTGGACATTGATCAAAAGACGTCATGAGCTTACCGAAATTTTGCCCTTTTGGCATCGCCTAGGAAACCATTTCAATGCTTCCACCAAAACCATTCAGGGGGGGACTATTGCTCTTTTGGATGAGTGCGAACGTTTGATCGAGGAAAAAGAAAAGAAGGGTTTGCATGAGACGTGGTCACATCT
>JAJFMB010000228.1 GCA_021772355.1 Chlamydiota bacterium
ATTATAATCAAAGGAATAGAACCGGCCCATTTTGATAATTGCAATCCAAAGACATAGTCAACCAAATCAATGATCAAATCTCCGCCTAGAGCAATATATGCTGTCATCAAAGCGTATAGAAGAAACAGATACGTAATCCAACTTACAATCTCTCCACCTCGCCCAAGCGTATGTTTTGCCATAGAGATGAGGTTAGCCGCTCTTCCTGACCACAGGTTTGCTTCCAACATCAAAAAGGCAGTGTAGGTCATGTAGCCCCAATAAACGATAAATAGAAGGCAAGAAGGGATAAATCCGGCCATCCCGGTCGAGACAGGAAACGCTAAGCAAGCAGCACCAACTATTGTTCCTGTGACTAATAATATTCCCCCGACGAACTTATTTTGATGAATCATGCCTCACCCACTGATTTTTTGATAAATTAGTAATACCATCACCGCTAAGGAAAATAGAGTGACTAACCCAAGCGTGATTTTTCCTCCGGGGACAAGTACTTCTCCTTCCAATCGCATCCGATAACGGCCAACCCAAACCATTCCCACCGGAAGCAGCCCAAACAGAATCACTGCGGCAAACCCGGCATACTGAAGAGCGACAAGAAAAATGTGCGGATAAATCATGGCACAGAAAAATGGAAATGCCAAAGCAAGGAAACATAAAAATGCCTTACCGAATTTCTTTTTTTGAATATGTAAACCATCGGCTAGGAAATCAACAAAACTCAATGCCACACTCAGAAAAGATGTGATAATCGCAAAAAAAGCGAAATATTCTGCAACGCGCACAACCCATGCTTTTCCAATCACCTGTCTTAAAACACGTGTTGCCATGTCTCCTTGACTAAGAGCCTGCCGAAATCCATTTTCTCCGTCGAGAGGAACTAAACCTAAGATAAGTCCTTCCCATAAAAGATAGATAAATAAAGGGATGATACTCCCCAAAATAATAGTCAGGCGCAAGCGGTTAGCATCGTGATCGAGATAGGTTGTAAGGCTTGGCACAAGATTATGGAAACCATATAGCACAACCATTCCAGGCAGAATAAAAATTGCTTCGTTCCAATCTTGATATGCCAGCAACTTTAAATCGACATGGGGCAAACCAAGCACAACAAGCAAAGCATAGGTTATAACAAGACCCAGCATCAATATTCGGTTGAATTCATCTACAACAAAGGTGCCCAAATAGATTAAAAGGCCAAACAGAGCAATAAAAAACAAACTTCCCACCCAAGGAGCCAGCTCAACACCTGCGAGTTCTAAAGCAAAATCTGAAAAAAGTTCTCCGCAGCCAACAGTATACGCTACCATAAGCGAATAAAAAAGAAAGACGAACACAACCCACCCAGTAATTTTCCCAAAGAATCCCAAAGTGCGCTCTGCCATAGAAACTATGCTAATTTCATCCTTATACCAAAGGTTGACTTCCAAAAGAAGCAAGCCCGTGCAACACATGTAAGCCCAAGTGAGTACACACATAAATATAGAGGGCTTAAATCCCGCAAAAGCCGTTAAAACAGGCAAACCTAGCATACCTGCTCCGATCGAACACCCTGCGACGAGCAGAGTCCCCCCTAAAACACTTCCTTTTTTAGACATACTGATACTGTTTCCAATTTAATCTGTTATTAATGTTAAGAAATAAATGTAATATAATATTTAAAAAGGGGAGGGTATGATGTGGCCTTCCGGCCAAAAAAAAGAAATGAGACTGTAAGAATTAGAGTCGTACATCTGTCTAAAAATTTTTGAAATTATAACATATAGTAAACAATTATATCTTATTTAGCAAATAATTGTTTCTCTGCTTTCCGTTGTTCCTGACCCATACGGCCCATCTCGTAACCTTCATAGTCCACAAACTTAAAGAACCGTTCGAATTGCGGCATCGATTCGCTAACTTGTTGTGCCATAGCTTGCGCAACATAGCGATAATTAGAGTGTCCTTGCGGAGCGGAACGCAACTCACAGAGCCACTGCAGGGCTCGAAGATTAACGTGAAAATACCAGCGAATATTGAACGCCATAGGCACAACATACTGAGCTTCTTCAGGAAGCTCCTGTGCAATTGTCGTGTAAACCTCTTTGGCTTTTTCAATAGCATTATGATACTCCGCCTCTAACGGAGTGCCCACAATTTCTTGAGGAACAAAGTATCCATAGTCGCAGCAAAGCAGCTGTCTTTCCTGCGTCAGCATGCGATGGCGTTGTAAATCGCGGTAGATGCCAAAGTCTGAAATGATTTCAAAGGTGAATTCAGCATTTTCTAGGGCACGAGGAGATTTATGACGTCTATTTTTGCGCGCTTGGCAACCGGCATCAAAGATACGGCCCAACTCTTCTTGAGGCAACTCTCGGCAATAAGCTCTAAGTTCTGTTAATCCTTTATTGCTGTTAGCAAAAAGCATTGCCGCGGCAACTTTAATGTCCGCATCACGGTCGTAAGAGATCAGGCGAACACCGGGAGCGAAGGAGCGTTCAGGAAAGAGCGTGTTTTCCATGGTGATCGATTGTAGGTCCTCATCAAGTGCCTCGTAATAATTAGCTAAACTCTCATGTGTGTGATGGCTTGGATCGGATCGTCTAATGAAAGAAGGAATCACTTTTGCCAACTCCTCGAAACTCCGTTTTCCAATCTCCTGTAATTCAACCACATTATTGCAATGAAGTTTGTGAATCAACTGCTCAAAGAATCGTCCATTACCATAGACACCCATGTTTGTCATTGTGCCTGTGGGCAATAGCCCTCGTAGGCAATCAAGCACTTTTGCACGCAGTGCAGCAGTATATGCCACCTTTGAAACTGATTCATCTTTGGGCATCTGTTCTTCGAACATCGCAGTCAAAGGAGGAACGAGCTTGCCATATGTCTCAAATAGCATGTTGCACGTTTCCACATAGATATCGCGATAAGCAGAAGTCATCAGAATGGGTTCTCTGTAAAAGAGGTACTCGCCATTAACCTTCTGGTCAAAATAAATATAACGTGTCGACTTTTCTAACGGCGACCCACCAATACGGCAATCTTCGATAATTTTAGCAGCAAGCATTGAGATGTTTTCTAAAGCAAGGTGCGCGCCACCGAGCTCTCCAATAGAATCATCGCCATAACCATCTAAGATGCGATCGTAAAAATTTTGTGCTTTTTTAATCGCAGCCACCTGTCTTTTAGCAGCTTCATCAGCGTCGTTCGTTTCAGCGTGACCGGCGATTGTCGCAAAAGCTGTCTCCTCTTCGTTGCCAATAAACTCCTTTAATAATAAAGAGCGCAAACCCAAACTAGAACGGGAGTAGCGAGAAAAGAGAGCTCCTTTGATAACTTCCGGTAAATTGCGCAATGCAAAGATGTTGCCACCAGTATTCGTGACATAGCGCTCAAGAACTTTGAGCTGGCTTTCTGTAAAATCTTCGTAGTCATCAAGCAGCATGACGTTTACCTCATTTGTTGCTCTTCTTTTTCACAATGGTTATAGGGTGCCACAACTGAATGCAGCTTTCAAGAAAAAACGAATTCTCAATAAATTGCTGGATAAAAGAACCCAGCTTTGCTTATTCTTGTCGGCATGGAATTTATGACAGATCAACAGCTTCGAGACTCAAATTCTCACGGCTTCATCCCAGGGCCTGATGAATCCGAGGAGAAATTCTCTCAAAGAATCGAATACTGTCGTAATTTACACAATATTTTATCTGATCACATGGGAGAAGAGATTCCTTTTTCTCCAAAAGAGAGCACTTCTCTCTCTTTTTTTCAGAAAGCATCTAAGAAAACTCAAAATCTCTACGGATTTATGCCCGACTGGGTACCCATTTTTTTCAGCAACCGACAACTTTCTCCTTGGCATGGAGCATGTGCTTGGATCTTTCAACTGAAGGAAGACACTCCCACCTCCGCTCTATTACAGTTGCGTAAATCACTGCACCATTCCAAACGCTTGCTCGGAATATATGATCGTGATGAGCTTATTTCTCATGAGCTCGTCCATGTCGGCCGCATGATGTTTGAAGAACCAAAATTTGAAGAACTCTTAGCCTATCGCACAAGCCCCTCCCGTTTCAGACGTTTTTTTGGTCCGCTTATTCAATCCCCATACGAAAGTTTTTTCTTTATCTCTGTTCTTATAGGTATTGTAGCTCTAGATTTTTACCTACTTCTTCGATACAGCCTAGAAACTTATATGCAAGCGCAATGGTTAAAAGGGATCCCCCTCCTCATGGCCGGCTACGCCACCTTTCGTTTATGGAGAAAACAACGGGTCTTTAACAAATGCCTTAAGAATCTCTCCAAGCTGCTTGGAGAAGAAAAAGCATATGATGTTATTTATCGACTAACTGATACAGAAATCAAACAGTTTTCTACAATGAAACCCACCGAAATTTCCACGTATGCGCAAAAGGAGTCATCCTTACGATGGAAAGTGATCACTCTTTGTTATTTTCTTCCGTGAGACTTCCGCTGCTGAGCATTTCCCAACTTAAGCTCGGTACGATATTTAGCTACTGTTCGACGCGCACAAATAATTCCTTTCGCTTCTAACAAAGCGGAAAGAGCCGCATCTGATAACGGTTTCGACTTATCCTCGTGACCGATTAACTCATGCACAATTTCTCGCACGGAGTATGAGGCAATGCTGTGCCCATCTTGCAAGGCATAAGTGTGTGAAAAAAATGCCCTTAACGGCAACAGCCCCCTAGGAGTGTCAAGATACTTATTCGCAACTGCCCGCGCAATCGTGGATTCGTGTACCCCTAGCTCTTCCCCCAAAACCTTCATCGTCAATGGCACCATTTTTCCATCTTGAGATATAAAAAATTCTTTTTGCCTTTCCGCAAGAGTTTTAGTAATTCGCTCTATCATGCTATTCCTGTGCGACATCGTTCGTATTAACCATTTAGCTGAGAGAATTTTCTCACGAATATACAGTTTATCCTCCATAGAGACATGTTCACTTTCCAACATGCGCAAATAACGATGATTGAAGCGCACAGGTGGAACAATGTCATCTTCTACGACCACAACCAAACTATCTCCAGACAATGTGATTGCAGCATCAGGCTTGATGTACGGGACAAGATGATGTGAAAACTGCATTCCAGGGCGTAGATCTAATGGACAAATATGACTTTGCACCGCGTCTTTAATCTCATCAACCACACAACCTAAACTATCTCCAATTTTTGGAATTCGATTATGAAGTAGATCATCATAGTGATTCTCTATAATTGCATATGCCAAAGAGCCCTTTTTTCCTAAACAACGCATCTGAATAAGCAAAGACTCCTGAATAGAGGTAGCTCCGACCCCAAATGGCTCAAAATTTTGGATCTCACTAAGAAGCTCCTGCATCCTTTTAACGTCGTGATCAGAAACGGCAATTTCACATATATTGTCCTGCAAAAAACCACGTTCATCAAAATTTCCAATAAGAAGCGTTGCCAATACCAGATCTTCCGATGTTTCGAATGTTTGTCTAGCCTGCTCCATAAGATGCTCATATAGAGAAGTCTGCTTGATAATTGAACTTTCCCGATACGCTTGCAGGCTATCATCATCGCGACACCTTGATGCATACCCCCCTTCACTTTGCGCAAAATGCTCGGCATACACCTCTTCAAGCCGTTCCATAATACGAAAATCATGCTCGTTAAAATCAACTTCCCGCTCAACATCTTCTTCTTGATACTCAACCTCATCCCTTTTGTCCTCTATAGGCTCGAGAATAGGATTCTGATCTAATTCCAGTTCAACGACTTGAGCTAACTCAGCAATAGGCAACTGCAAAAGGTTTAGAGCCTGTTGCATTTGCGGCGACATCATCATCCGCAGCGTCTGCTTTTGACTTTGTACACAATTGAGGTTATAAGACATATGTTGAGTCATCTCAACATCCTCTGATTAATTCCCTATACCTCCTATGTAGCGAAACCCCCACCACCAAAACAAGTAATATTTAAATTTATACTTACTACTTTTATCTAACCTTGATAAAAGAAGGGTAGAGACAACAAAATGACTTATTATGTTAAAAATAAGATATTTATATATTTTAATGCTCGTCATCTCCCCACTCTCAGCCCGTCAGTGCCGTGGCCTCAACGATAATAGTCTCTATGAGCGCAATAGGGATTGGGTCTATCAGACAGGTCCATACGAGAATCGCTGTAAATATCGATGCAAAGTTTACTGTCCCACTTGCTGCCGCACCTACACCTATATCTGTTTTCCAAAGCGCTACCCCGGAGATCGCAACAACTGTTACATTCAAAGCTATACACGAGACGTACAATAACACTTACACCCCTGATTGTGACCTAATCTGATGCCAAGCAGTCACAATCACGGGTTACACTATTGAAGTTTTAATTTTTGCCGGGTAAACTACGCTTATCGTATATAATTACCGGGGTTTCGATGAGAAAAATAGCATTTTTATCAGTAGGCGTAGGTTGTAGTCTCTTTTTCTTAATGACAACGCTATATCTTATTTCCACACATAATGCCGATCGCAATCAAGATTATTTAGCTCATATTGAAGAGCAGCAGCACATCATGGAAGCCGAAGAATTAATTGCCAGTGGCTTGACCGATGAGGCGATCGAAATCATCCAACACTACAAAAGTCAAATTGAAAATGATGCTCCCACAGCAGGACAATGGACAGAACTGTTTATCAACACCTGCCTTGCTAAAGATGACGTGGAACAACTCACTATCTTGTTCGAATACAATCCAGACGCTTTTATCGAACACGAAAACGCAGCTTTACTGGTAGCCCAATACTACCTAAACCACCACCAATACCAAGCTTATCAAGTCTTAAGAAGTTATTGGCAAGGATTTGAAAATCAAGACGATAAGTGGTTTTTTCTAGATGCAGATCTCCTCGTCATGACTGGACAGAACGAAAAGGCAATTCGATTCCTTAATTCACACACCTTCACAGGAGAGATCGACGTAGGACGCTTGCTGCGCCTTGCAGAACTCTCAAAAGAGAGCAATCCCAAAGAAGCGTGGAACTACCTTACAAAGGCCAAAAAGAAAGATCCTCGCAACGCCACAGTCAGGCTGTATTGCGCCAACATTCTCGAATCCCTTGGAAATCATCATGATGCCTTAGCAGAATATCATGAACTCGCCACCCTCGACTCCAATAATTCAGCCATTCAAGATCAAATAGCTCTCTTTCACCTGCGTCAAAATAATTACGATGACGCCCTACACCATTGGTCAAAAAACCTCAACGAAAACAGCTCTGATGAAACCTGGCTCAATTTTCTGTTCTGGAACAAGGTCGCAAAACCCCATCATGTCAAGATGACAGAGCAGCTCATTCCCAACAGCACAATGGACTCCTATATCCGTTATCTCGCCGCGCTTAAGCCAGGAGAATACTGGAATCAAGAAGCATTTGCAGCTCTTCCCAACGCCAAAGAGATTCAAGCAACTCAACAAAGCGCCTATTGGTTAAAACTTGTCTCCGCCCTCAAAAACAACCGCACGCGTGACGCTTGGAAAATGCTGAAAACAAATCAATTCTACTCCACCTCCTGGAACCCCGAACTAGAAAAAAATCTAAGATATCTATTGATGTATCGCGGGCTCGGAACCGGAGAAACAATTGACGGCGCCGAAAGCTTAGCACTGCTCAATCCCGAACATCGTGGTGACTTCACTCCTATCCTCAACTGTTTAGCCTACCACGCACAACCCGGCTATCCTGCTATTGAAACCTCCGATAAACTCGACACCTTTTTGCATAGCCCAGCAGCCATTGCCGCAATCTTCCTACAAGCAGGTTGGAATGAGACAGCTCTTCAAGTCTTCCCAATGCATTCCCCTCCAGCATACACGCCGGATTGGGTCAACGTAGATTTAATTTCCACCCTCGCAAAAAATCGTACCATCACCAAAGCAATTGAATATGCTTCCACCCTCGAACCCACACAACGCCTTCCCGAAGTCGTAATGGACCTCTACGAACAAGTCCAAGCCTCTGAAAAGGAAAAATTTGCCCTCAATCAACTCATCCGACAAAACAACGAAATTGCCTTTCGCGTTGCCAACTTACTCACACATGTTCTTATTGATCATGAAGAGCTTTCCGACGCAAAAAAAATGATCTATTCACAAAAACAACTTTTCGAATCCACTGAAGGACAAGAAATGCTCGCTCGCATCTGCATCTACCAGGATGACCACGAGCAAGCTGCTCGCATCTACGCCACTATCGAGAACAACTCTCTCGAAGCCAAATCCTACCTTGCTAGCAAAGCCTTTAGCGAAAAAAATTGGACAAAAGCACGCCAGCTCACAGAAGAACTACTGACCGTCTTCCCTGAAAACCCCGTGCTCCAAGAAAACATCAAAGCCATCGCCTCCGAGGAACAAGAGTAGCGGTATACTCTACGTTACAGTCTACGTTACACCCTACGGAGTAACCATACACACGACAGTATAATCGACAAAATATCGATCCCCTGTTATTCACAATCTTACACCCTCCAAACTTGGGTGACCTTGTAAACCTCTACAGATCCTCTTTAACAATCAAAATTGATCAACCAAAGAAAGAAATTGGCCGAGAAAATAATTAACAAAGAGAGAACTAGACCAAGAAAATAATTATCAAAGAGAGAACTTGGCCGCCTGTAATTCACAAACTTATACCCACCAAACTTGGGTGACCTTGTAAACCTCAACCGAAGGGGTAATGCCTGCATTATCCGCTGAGGTTGAGGCTAGTGTCGGCTTT
>JAJFMB010000229.1 GCA_021772355.1 Chlamydiota bacterium
CCGACAGGTGCTCCAAATCCTCCGACATCGATGCCGGTTGTCTCAAGATTTATAATTCCCGGAGAAAACTCCGGATCATCTATATCAAACCCTCCTATATCATCCTGAACAAACTCCGCGTAGGCGTAGCAGTAGCTTAGAACAGCACCACTTGGTCCTGCTGGGCCTGTGGGTCCAGTTGCTCCATCGGCACCTGCGGGACCAGTTGGACCTGCTGGGCCTGCTGGGCCTGTGGGACCTGTTGCTCCACCGCCGCCACCGCCACCTCCGGCAGGGCCTGTGGGGCCTGTCGGTCCTGTGGGGCCTGGAGGTCCTTGCGGAGGACACTTGCATCCTTTACATTTTGGAGAGAATTGTTCTGTGGGATTTTCCTGCGCAGATAGATTTTGGATTTGGGAAAAGGAAAACAGCGCAAGAGTGATAAATAAAAAAATAGGCTTCATAGCGCGATACCTCAAAGATACTAAAGATTCCTCACGTTAAAAATATTTTAGAATATTGTCAATTTCTTAATTTGCTGCTATGATAAAAAATACGAGGATTGAATATGTCAAATATTGTGCTTACCTTAATTATTGCGTTTGTTATCATTCTTATTGCTTTTGCGGGCATCGGTTTGGGTTTGTTGATCACCGGAAAAATGGGCTTTAAGCTTGGAACCTGCGGTCGCAATCCAAAACAAAAACGCGACAAGGAGTGCGGCAAAGATGTGTCGTGCAGCATTTGTCAACCGGAGCAAGAAGACGATGACACTAAAAACGTACGATAAACAAAACCCCCAGACGATACAATCGCTTTTTGGAAGTATTGCTCAACAGTACGACAAAACAAATGCAGCCCTTTCTTTTCGAATGCATAACCGTTGGAATGCTGAACTTGTCCGTTGCGTGACTAAAGAAGATACTCCGGTTAGCTTGCTTGATCTTTGTTGTGGTACCGGGGAAATTGCCTTCACTTTTATGAAGCAAACCCAAACAGCTAATCGCATATATCTGCTAGATTTTTGCGAGGAGATGCTTGAATGTGCCAAAAATAAAGCGCAGCAATTGGAGGATCATCAGCACACGCTTACTTATCTTAAGGCCGATGCACAAGAGATCCCCCTTCCTGCAGAAAGTGTTAGCTGTGCGACCATTGCCTATGGAATTCGAAATGTAAAAGAGCCGCGGCGATGCTTGGAGGATGTGTACAGAGTTCTTGAGCCGGGTGGAACCTTCGGAATTCTTGAACTGACACAGCCGTGTAACAAGATGTTGCGCTTTGGACATAAAGTGTATTTACGGCATGTGCTGCCCCGAATTGGCCGGTTGCTCACTCGTAATGAGGCTGCCTATCGTTACCTTTGTCAAAGTATTCAACATTTTGTTGATCCCGTCGAACTAGAACAAACAATGCAGGAAGTTGGCTTTATCAATACTTATCGCAAACCCTTGACCCAAGGAATAGCGACTGTCTTATTAGGACGTAAGCCTTTACAAGATTAGGCTTTCTGGTAGATGAGCGCTTCCAATTCTTTTTTTATCACCTTTCCAAGAGAAGTACGAGGAATATTCGGCACGCAATGAGAGTGACGGATCCTTTCGAATGGAAGAACTTCCTCATTGAACTGTGTGATTAGAGATTCTGTTTTAGGAGGTGTATGAACCAAATGGATCACATGTCCTAGTCTTTCATCAGGCAGCGCTAAAAGTGTCGCATCTGTTTGTGGCGCAAGTTTCATTAATAGATTTATCAAGCGGTTCATATCGACACTTTCACCGCCAATTTTGACGAAATCGCTGGAACGCCCCAAGATGTGAAGAAAACCTGAATCTACTTGAGCGCGATCTTCTGTAATGAGCCACCCCTCTTCTTTGGGGTCGACAAAGAGAAGACGATTTTCTGATGGATAAGCGTAAGTGGTCAGGAGTGCAGGGCTTTTGATTTGTAAGAGCCCGTCGGATGAGAGAGAAGCCTCGATATGGGAGAGTAGTTTTAGTTTAGGGGAGTCAATCTGTGCTGTCGCAACTTGAGAGCAGCATTCTGTTAATCCGTAGCTTGGCAACAGAGGCCAGCTAAGTTGTTTCGCTTGCTGATAGAGTGCTTCAGAAAGCGCTCCCCCTCCAATAATAACAGCGCGCAGAGATGGAGGAGCGGCAAGCTTGTGTGCGATGAGATCGTAGAGTTGCGTTGGAACTAATGAGGTTAAAGTGATCTGTTTTTCATTGATGCAAGAGTGAAATGTTTGGGGATCCCATTTTTCTTGGACGATGACAGAGGAATTTGAAAGGTGGCTTCGTGTCCATATCCCCATGCCTCCCACATGAAAAGAGGGTAGGACATTGAGCCAGATATCTGATGCGTTGGCATTTAAGTGCTGATTGACGGCGTGTGCAGATGTCAGAAGTGCATGTTTGGAAAGAGCGACAAGTTTTAGAGTTCCCGTTGTTCCGGATGTTGTAAACCAGAGATGGCCCTTTAAGGTGCTTTCTTTTTTTAGCAAGGAGGTTAACTCATCTCTTTGCTTGGTAGGCATTCTGGGATTAAGAAGGATCTCTGTTGTTTGAGATTCCCAGTTGATCATTTCAGGTCTTGCCATTCGCACTGCTTGAGAAGCTCATCAAAGCCAAAACCGTAACCCTGAGGCGGAACAAGGAGGGGACCGCGATGAGAAAGACAATCAATAAAAGGGTTAGGCGAGTACAAAAGGTGTGTCATAAGCCCACATGTTTCAACACGGTCTGAAAATTTCGCAGCGTAATAGGCAGCACCTAGCTGTCCTAAGGGGTGATCCATGTAAGAAGTTACAACGAGAGTTTGAGGAGCATCGGTAAACTGTTGAATGTTTTGGATCGCGGGTTTAATTACCAAGACTTTGGCGCTTTCGATAGCTCCGATTGCCTGTTCTGATTGTGCATCGCATGCAAGTTGTATTGGATATTTATTTTGAAAATCTCTCCATAGCTTTTGGTCATAAGGAAAGGGATCTTCAATAAAATCAATCGCACTTAAATCAAGGGAAGAAAGGAATGTCTCGAATTGGGCTGGAGTGATTGACGCGTTGAAGTCTAAG
>JAJFMB010000230.1 GCA_021772355.1 Chlamydiota bacterium
GTTCTCAAAAAATGCAGTTTTTCTGTTAACCTGGGCAGGACTGAGAGGAGGGATCTCTTTAGCAATGGCGCTTTCTCTCCCAAATTCTTTCGTAAGTAATGCTATTCGTTGCAGTACTTATGTCGTTGTCTTGTTTTCCACTCTTGTTCAGGGTTTGACATTAAAGCGGTATTTGAGATAATTCCCACATATGAAATTGCTTTTGTGTTTATCTGTACTTTTCAGTTGTACTTTCTGTTCGGCGTATTCTCCCGTTTCCAAGGATGAAATCATTGAACATAAACGTCTTTTGCGTCATGCCGTTGAAGAACTGACTCCCTATCCAACTGGTGTATACGAAGGGAAGGGCGTTGTTGTGTGTGCTGGGGGAGTGACCTACCTCTTACACGCATGGGTGCACTTGAATCGTCTAAGACAAGTGGGATGCGCGTTGCCGGCCGAATTGTGGTACTATGGCGAAGAGGAAATTTGCCCGGATTTTATCGAGGCATTTGCTGAAATCGACGTCGAATGCCGTGATCTAAAAAAGATGTATCCCGGACTTGAGAGAGGGTATGTGCTAAAGCCTTTTGCCATTGCCGCCTCCAAATTTGAGGAGGTTATATTATTAGACGCCGATAATCACCCCTTACATGACCCTACTTTCCTTTTTGAATCTCCAGAATATCTTCAAAATGGGGCCATTTTTTGGCCCGACCTACATGTTCTCACGGATCACAACCCGATATGGTTTGTCACGGATTTATCCCCTCTTGGCGAACTTTCTTCTGCTCAAGAAAGTGGTCAGCTCGTTATTAATAAAAAACAGTGTTGGGGGCCGCTTCAAATTGTTTTGCATATGAATACGAATCACCACTTCTACTACAAATTCTTACACGGTGATAAGGATACCTTCCAGTTCAGTTGGAGAGTGTTAAACGCTCCTTTTTTTATGATCCCCTATTATCCCGGACTAAGCACGACTTACTTTATGAAACAATCAAAATCCTTTCTTCAACGAAGCATTGATGGCACTCCACTATTTCATCACGTGAGTATGTACAAAGATAAAAGTGTCTCTAGACATTATTGCATTCACGACACCTTTTATTGGTTGGATGAACCTTATACTTTTTTTGTGATATCGAGAATGCCGCTAGATAAGGACAAGTGCGTGTTTCCCGATGGAACTGTTTCTAAGAAGGGTTATACTCCTTCTGTGTATTCATTTTACGATCATTATCCCGAAGCAATGCGAGAAGGAGCGAACTTTCTTGAGAAAATCCTCCTAAATGAGGGAATCGAGCAATGGATCAATAATCACTCTCCTTAAGCTAATATTGCACCGAGTCAATAAGAAGCGCTTGTGCAATGATTCTTTCTCTGCTAGATTCCCGAGCAAAGGGGGATTTCTTGATAGAGGTGCATCGAGTTACAAAGTCTTATGGACGAAAAGTTGCCATACAGGATCTATCCTTTACCATTTGTGAAGGGGAGACGATAGGTATTGTAGGGGTCAATGGAGCGGGAAAGACGACATTGTCTTCTGTTTTGGCAGGAGTTCATCCTCCGACGAAGGGCAATATCTTATGGAGGAATCACTCCATCTATTCCGACATCGTGGCGTATCGTACTATTGTCGGCTATTGCCCTCAAAAAGCAAACCTTGATCGTATGTTAAGCCTTGATGATAGCCTCCAGTTTGCCGGGCTTTTTTTTGGTCTCTCTAAAAGGCAGATTGTTGAAAGAAAAGAGCGCCTGATGGAACAGTTTGGATTGACCGGCTATGCAGCGGGTAAGGTGGGAGAGCTTTCCGGAGGTTACAAACAACGCTTTTTACTTGCTCGAATGCTTATGCATAATCCGAAAATTTTGATCTTGGATGAGGCGACCATGGGTCTCGATCCGCATATGCGGCATCAGCTTTGGAAAGAGCTAAAACAGCTGAAGGAGCAGGGGATGACAATAGTGCTGACGACACACTATCTTGAAGAAGCGGATTTTCTGGCAGATCGCATCTGCCTTCTTCATCAAGGTGAGATCAAAGCCTTTGAAACGCCGGAAAAAATGAAAGAGCTTTACAAAACCAATAAACTAGAAGATGTGATGCTTAACTTGCATGAATAGACGATACTTCAACACTTTCTATCAGCTTATCAGACGTGACCTTTTCGTCTTTCGAGGAGAGTACTGGGGGAGGTTAATCGATATTTGCTTAATGCTCGCCACTACGGTGTTGGTGTTTCGCTATTTCATGCCGTTTTTTGGCCTCGATACTAACTATGGTCCTTTTATATTGGTTGGAGGCGTAGCAAGTTTTGGCTTTTTTGAAGTGATCGGCAGGGTCGGACAGCTTATCGCGGATCTTGAAGGGGAGCGCACGATTACCTACACTATGACATTGCCTTTGCCCTCATCACTCATTCTTTGTTATTTTGGCGTCTCATGGGCGATTCAATCAATGCTTGTGTCATCGCTATTGCTACCACTTGGAAAGCTTCTCCTCTTTACAGAGTTTGATCTCGAAAAGATTTCGTTTTTTAAGCTGGGTTTGATTTTTTTGATGAGCCATCTTTTCTACGGATTCTTTGCTCTTTGGGTTGCAAGCTTAACGCAATACATCAGTAGCCTTTCTCATCTTTTCATCCGCGTCATTAATCCCATTTACATGTTTGGCGCTTACTTTTACTCCTGGCAGGCCGCCTATCAGCTGTCGCCGGTTGTAGGTTATCTTAGCTTGCTCAACCCTCTAGTCTATGTCATGGAGGGCATGCGCGCGGCTATCCTTGGACAACAAGGCTATTTGCCCTTCTGGTTTAGCTTCTTTATGCTCTTTCTCTTTACAATACTGTGCGGCTACAAGGCTGTTGGCAGGCTGAAACTTCGATTGGATTGCGTTTAGTTATCTTTAAAGTTACTATTTAAGATGTTATTAATTATTGCGAAATATAATTAAATTATTTATAATACGTTTTAATTATGGTAGTTATATGATGAAATTAACGCAATCTGAGCTCGATGTTTTGGGTTCTTACCGGTTTCATTCCGAGGCAATGGAGAAATCAGGGGAAAACCGGAAACGAAATGAGAAACTTCTATGTATTAAACAAGGGGTAGATGGCGTCAAGCAGCTTGGTACAGTGGATCGAACAGATGTGACGTGCTGGAATATGGTACTCAAATTCTTTGGTTTTGGCAAGCTGTCCGGAGTGGATTTGACGTTAAGAGATTTATCAGACTATCTATGTACTCGTGATGTAGAACATCTGAATCCTGAGTTGCCATCCTATCAAACTATACACGCTCTAGCTACACGCACTCTTTTTTATCGAACCGATGGTCAAAAAGAGGTATCTCATTTGTGGAAGAAATTATCTTGTGGTCTGAGACACACCGTCCAAGCGCAAGAAGTGCATTTCACTAGGTATGGGTACTCAATTATTGGAAATGATTATTATCCCTCTGTTGACGGTTATGCTCCTAAAGGGGAACGCTTCTGCTTCGATGTGCGCATCACACCTTTAACACGAGCCTACCACATTATGGAACAGGTCGACATACTTGGAGAAAAGCAAGGAATTCGACCTAGCAAAGGATATCCGGATGAAATCACGACGCGAGGCGCCTATCCTACTGAAAAAATCTCTGATCGTATAGACGGCTTCAGGACACCTGAGCTCAATAGCGACTGTCCTTATTCTAAGATAGATTTTTCTAAATTGACTTTCCAGATTATCACTAGGAAGGTATTTATCCCCGGTTTTGGGTCGATTGTTAGTGATAAGTGGTAATCATTCTTGATCATCTGCATCAAGTGTTGTGTCTAATTTTGGCTTTTTTTCTGTGTCGAGGTCTTTTTGTTTAGGACCGTCTTCTTTGGGTTCTTTTTTATCTTCACCAACTTTTGGTACGTGTTGTGTTGTATTTGCCGTCGCTGTGCGTGTGGCCTGGTTAGTGGCAGGAGGTGGTGTAAGTGGTGGTGGAGGCAGTTTTGTGGGTTTTTTAGAATTTGTATATTTTGATAAGACAGGGCTGACTTGAGCGATAACAGCGCTTATGATCATTCTAATTTGAAGAGGCACAACAACTCGATAGATATCCGGAAGGAGTCGCGCGGCAAAAACACCGCCATGTAGAAGTAAACTTACGGTTCCGGGTGGTATCACTTTCTACTCCTGTTTTCACTTTCAAGAGAATTTATTAGCTGGTTTATGCCCTTTTGATATTTGGGGTAATCGGGACTGTCAGTTAACTCCTCCTTCATTATTGTCAGGACCTCTTTGGCTTTATCGATTAGGTTGAGGGCTATATAGCATTCTGCGGAGCGGTAGAAGGGTTCGAGACTTTCAGGGTCTAAGGAAGAAGCGTTCCAGAAAGCATTGAGAGCCTTACTGTATTCGCCTTTGTACATGTAGCAATATCCAAGAAGCAGATGAGGTTCATAAAAGTATCTATTTAATTGCGTTAGATAAAGAAAAACGGATAGAGGGGATTCGACATCATCAACTTCGATCCCTTCTTTCATGACATCGAGACCGATAGTGTAAAAAGCGTTGCACGTTTCATTTGAGAGGCCAAGTAGATCTTGCACTTCGGTGTCTTCAGGAATTTGGGTAAGGTCACCGACTGTAGTGCTGTTTTTTAGCTCAGATAAGGTCTCTTTAGAGGAAAGACGCTCTAAGATAATTTGAAAGCCGTGATCTATGCGCTTGCGGTCCTCAGGGCACATCAGCTCCTTTTTGATCTGCTCACGCTTCTCCTTAAGTGTGTGCTCTATCTCTTTGGGGGAACGTAGAGAACCCTCTTGCTGGGCAGTCATTAGCTTGAGCTCATCCCTGTACAGCAGTACCCGATCCTCTATTTCTTGAGAGAGGCTTTTTTCTAATTCTTGCTCTATTTCTTCTCTAATACCAATGCTTTTCATACATGATATTATAGCATATTCAATTTATTTAAAGAGTTTGAATATTATTAAGATATTGTAAACTGTTATTTAGCGGGCAGCCCTTTAATTCCGATATCTTGACGGTAGTAGACGTCGTTCCAGTGGATTTGACTCGTCAACTCATAAGCTTTATCGTGTGCTTCTTGTAACGTTTCACCAAGTGTTGTCACGCCAAGGACACGGCCGCCGTTTGTGACGAGAGTACCGTTTTTTAGAGTTGTGCCGGCATGGAAAATCTTTGCTGTGGTTTGATCAGGGGATGGCAAAGAAGAAATGGAGTCTCCCTTTCGGTACTGGACAGGATAACCTCCGGCTGTAAGAACAACGCAAAGTGCCGGGCGAGGGTCCCATTCTAAAGAGATTTTGTCTAAGTTATGATCTACGGCAGCGCTGCAGACTTTATAGAGGTCTGATTTTAGTCGAAAGAGGAGTGGTTGTGTTTCAGGATCTCCAAGGCGGCAGTTGTATTCTAAAACTTTAGGGTCGCCCTCTTTGGTGATCATCAAGCCGGCGTATAAAAATCCCGTAAAAGGAATTCCCTCATCTCTCATTCCTCTGATAGTTGGTTCAATGACTTCCTTTATCACACGGGCA
>JAJFMB010000024.1 GCA_021772355.1 Chlamydiota bacterium
CCTTACGCTAGCCACATGTGCGATTTTGATCGCCTCCTTCCCTGCCCTCGCCGGCCTCGTTCCCCTCTGGTTAGCTGTAATTCTTCATGAAGGGGGCACAGTTCTCGTCGGCCTCAACGCTCTCAGATTGCTTAAAAAATAATTTTATGAGATCTCTCGATTATGACAGATCAAAAAAAGAGCATTGATGTGAGCGAGGCTTTAAGCCAAGCCATTGAAAATGAGACAGAAAAGTTTAAGGAGAACTACCTCTGGCTCCATGAATCGATGCCTGCCTCATTTTTTGAGGATATCACTGAAGAGCAGAAGCTTCTGATCGTCCACAGCCTCGTCAACTTCGACCTCCAAGATTTCTTCTCGACGATTAACCTAAAAAGCATCGCCGTCACCCTCTGTATCGAAAGCCCCGATGCTGACTTAAGGATCTTAAAGGCCTATTCCGACTACGGAATTAAAAATTACCAGGGATTTATCTCTAAAAAGCCGCTGCCATATCCGGGAAAAGAGCGCTTTTTACGCATCGGCATCATCCGTTTCACCGAAGCGATCGAAGCTGGCGTTGATGTTGAACCATTGCCCCCTGAACATCTCAAAGAGATCAAACTCTATGTCCAGAGGCAGCGTCCAGAGATAACGGACAAAGAGTTTAACGAACTCATCTGCGGCTTTAACGCCCGCTTTTTACGCTCCTTGCCGACGCACCGCATCACCCTCGCTTTCGATATGTACTTTCGCGCCCGCAGTCGCGACAACTGCCAATATGAGGTGCGCTACAACGAGGATTGGGAGGAGAGTGGAACCTCCTCTATGCAGATCGTCTTAGCCTGGAGAAACTGCCCCAAACATAACTTCCTCTACCGCCTCGCTAGAACGATCCATCGATATGGTCTTGTGATGCGCCGCGTCAACGCCACCTACATCGACCCCTACAGCCGCCACAACGTCCTCGTGATGGTACTCGGCGTCCATGGCAGTGAGGGGCAGGCAGCTTGGGATGCGGCGGATATCCCCGACTTCTTGCGCGAGCTCGTGCGGGTCAAATATTTTGCCAGCTTCGATCAGATAGATGAGACGCTAGTGAGCAAAAAAATGATCAGCGGAAACCAGGGGAACCTGCTCCGCAGCTTTGTCCCCTTGGTGCATCAATTTCTTCTCCATATCGACCCTCACCTCTACACGCAGGAGAACACCCAAGAGAGCTACTGCCGCCATCCCCTCTTTTCCAAAAGTCTCGTAGAGCTCTTTAACTATCGCCTCGACCCGGACCTTAGAGATGAAGAGAAGTACCAAACAGAAAAAGAACAACTCCATGCCGATATAAAAAGACTCGATACCGGCCATGAGCAGCGCGACGCCCTAGACCGCCAGGTTTTTTCGCTCACCCTAGAGCTGATCGAGCATACACTCAAAAGTAACTTCTATCGCAACAACCTCACAGCGCTCTCCTTCCGCTTAGATCCCGGCTTTTTGAAGAGCCTACCCTATGAGACCGAGCGGCTCTTTCCTGAAATGCCGTACGGCATTTTCTACATGAAGGGGATGCACTTTTTTGGATTTCATGTTCGATTTACCGATCTAGCAAGAGGGGGTTTGCGCACCGTTCTACCTCACAACATCGAACAGGCAAAAATCGAGAAGAATCATATCTTCTTAGAGTGTTACAACCTCGCCTATACGCAGCATTTTAAGAACAAAGAGATCCCAGAGGGAGGGGCAAAAGGGGTCCTCTTCTTAAAGCCTTTCGACCGTGTTGAATCGGAGACGCTCATTTTAATGAGAGAGCTGGAGCTAGCGAGATTGAGTGAAGAGGAGATTGAGAGCAAGGTCGACATCTTCCAAAAGGAGCAAAAGGATGAGTATCTGCACGCCTCGCAACGCTCCTACATCGAGAGCCTCATCACCATCATCAACTGTGACCCTGATGGAAAAATCCGCGCCAAGCGTGTGATTGATCTGTGGAAAAAGCCGGAATATCTATACATCGGCCCCGACGAAAATATGAGCAATGAGGTGATCCAGTGGATTGCCGACTTTAGCAAAAAATATGACTATAAGCCGGGAAGCTGTTTCATCTCCTCAAAGCCCAAAGGGGGCATTAACCACAAAGAGTATGGCGCCACCTCACTGGGGGTCAACACCTACATGACAAAGGCGTTAGAGTATGCGGGGATCAACCCTAAAGAGGAGATTTTCCGCGTCAAGCTATCGGGAGGACCCGACGGTGATGTGGCGGGCAATATGCTTCTCAACTTACACAAATATTACCCACAAACAGCTAAAGTAGTCGCGCTGACCGATGTCTCTGGCACGGTGCGCGATCCCTTAGGCCTCGATCTCGAAGAGCTGGCTAAACTGTTCCATCAAGGTAAGTCGATCCGCTTCTACCCACCTCAAAGGCTCTCCAATGGAAGCTTCCTCCTCGATAAGTTCTCCAAGCGCAGCAAGACCGCCTATACACAGCAGACGCTCTGCTACAAAAAGATCGAAGGAGAAGTTGTTGAAGAGTGGCTCTTAGGCTCAGAAATGAACTATATCTTAAAACACAACCTGCACCAAGAGCCCGCCGAAGTTTTCATCACTGCCGGGGGGCGTCCTCGCACCCTAAATGAGACGAACTACCAAGATTTTATGGATGCAACCGGCAAGCCTTCCGCAAAGATCATTATCGAAGGGGCTAACCTCTACTTAAGCCCGGGATGCCGAACACTTTTAGAGGAGATAGGCGTCTATATCATCAAAGATAGCTCCGCCAATAAAACAGGTGTTATCTGTTCCTCATTCGAAATCCTTGCGGGGCTAACGCTTGGCGATGATCTCTTCATCGAACATAAAGAGATTCTCGTCCAAGAGATCTTAGAGCGGCTCGAAAGATGCGCCGCCCAAGAGGCGGATCTAATCCTTCGCACCCATGAGGAGACGGGAGCTGATATGTGCGAGATCTCTACCGAAATCGCCACATTGATGAATAGTTATAAATATGAAATTTTAGGGTACCTAGAGAACATCCCCCTACCCAAATCACCCGAGTCACCCCTCATCTCCATCGCCCTCGACTACGCCCTTCCCCTTCTAAAAGACCACTACGAAAAGCGCTACATCGAAGAGATTCCAGAGCTCCATCTCAAAGCGATCATCGCCTGCCACATTGCCGCCCAGACCCTCTATCGCCGCGGACTTACCTGGTCGCCATCTATCGTCGACATCTTACCGCTCATCTTCGATGAAATTCTAAAAAGGTAGACGATGCAAAAAATTGTGATAAGAATCTACAATGAGAAATATGAA
>JAJFMB010000231.1 GCA_021772355.1 Chlamydiota bacterium
ACCGAAGATAATAATAAATTTACTCTCTCGCTCTACCCGCAGAATCCCGAATATGAGCAGTCGTACTATCAAGCTCTTCACAACTCTATGCAAGCTTTTAACATCACTACTAATTGCGGCATGCTCAATGTTCTCTCATCCACTCCACATGTTGTTGACCCACTTCATCTCTTTATGAGTCAGCCTATTGAGCTAACGGAGGAGTGGGTGAATTACTTAAATCAATTTCTTGCAAACCCTTCGTACTTTTACTACCGAAATGAAATTTTAGAGTGGGCTTTGAAGTCTCAGTATGAAATCCTCAATGTTCCAAGGGATGATAATTGTCTTTTTTCCGCGGCTGCAGCACAAATGGGAGATTTTCCTCAAAACCTCCTAAGAACTTTAATAGTGTATAGAATGTATATGCGTCGTAGCACGGTTGAAGAGCATTTTACCAGTTCATATTTGGAGTATCTGGCTAAAATGGCAAATGATGGAAAATGGGGCGCACAACTAGAATTGTACGCTATTGGGGAAATGCTAGGCACAACCGTTTCGTTTCGAGCGACGTCACAGTTAAGGCTCGTTGATGGTAAACTTTTTCCTTCCGATGATTGTATCGATGGAGATATTTCTCCTAACGCCCCTAAGCTATATTTTTACATTGCTGTTGATGGTGAGGGTAATGACTCTCACGTGAGTGCGCTAATTCCTAAAGATGAAAATGAAAAATTCCAGAAATTGAATTTTCCCTCCATCCCTCCAGCATCTTGTTCATTCAATGAATATATAAAAAACTTTATTACAAGTGTCACTCATGAAGCAGAGGACGCTATCATGATGCTATGGACGATCCTTCACCGTTTAGAACGAGAAGACGATGGTTTGCTATGTCTCAACGATGGAGAGGAGCCGCTCGTCTGTCAATCAGTTCCTGTTGTTACAGCTTTGATTTTTTTGCTTTTTGCTGAAAATGAGCTGACGGCAAAACTCGATATTGGCCGAGTACAATTTTCTGATGCGTGTTGGAAACAGCTGCAGGATCACGCCTCTATGCTTCACTCCCTATCTGTTTTAAGCTGCACTCACAATAAAGAAACTGATCTTCGACGTTGGCTTCCTTTCCTGTCGACAACACGCATGCTTGATCTCAGTCACAACCAAATCTCAGTTATAACCCCTATCCTAGAAGCATTTCAGGGAAATTTTGCTCCCTCTCTTGATGTCAGTGATAACGAAATCCCTTTTTCAAAATTTGAGAATTTTCTCGAGAACATCATTTCTCAGAAAAGAAGATCACCTTTTTATAACGAAGTAAGGATCAGAGTAGGAAAGCAGAGTGGAAACTATTTTCCTCCTGAACAGGCTGTGAAAGTTGGACCCTTCCTAACCCTTTTCGGGATAGATAATGACCTGATGAGACACATCCCGGACAATCACAATATCATAGGACTTCCTGACGAAATCCGTCACGTATTAAACGAAATTTTCCTTTCAGAAAAAATTGGAGAAAAAGAGTTAACTGAAATAAATGCAGTCCTGCAGCAAGATCGCTTCGACTCATATCGACCTTTTATTGTAGTGCACCTCTTAAAAAGATTTTTTATTTTTCAAGAGAATACCAATGAGAAACGCGATATTATTTCACTGCTCATAAGCTCCTCTGACTGGGATTTTTTCGTGCGAAAACTGTTAGAAAAATGGGATGAATTAAAACCCGGAACTCAGTTTACTCCTGATCAGGTCATTCGAGAGATGAAAACAAATCCCAACAGACACACACGATTATTCCTGCAACTTTGTTGCAAAATGCATGAAAGATCAATAATTTTATTTGAAAGTCATAATTTATTTACGTTATGCGGGAAAGATCTTTGCCTCATACCTGCCCCCGATAGCATGCCCGATCCTCTCTTTATCTTTCGAGATGATAAAGGTGAAAGCTATATTTTACAGCCTAAGCAATAATGGGCTACTTTCCATAGAAAACAAACGTATAAATTTTTAAGATTTTTGCAAAGAGTGAGTTAGATTCAATTCAGGGAAATATGTGACAAAAAATTCCTTTGCCGTGATGTCTTTGTTATGAAGGAGTGGAAAGTTATCTTTCTGGCTCTTTCTCACAACATTGTGGATAGTGCGCGGTTCAAATAGCGCATTTTGATCTTCAGGAGCTAAAATATCTGTCAGTTTTTTATCTAAGCAGTCTAGTCCCAATCTATATTTTTTTTGGGGTGTAGTGATATGAATGGCATCACCAGATATGTCTATTTCGGTAAAACAACTTCTCATCTCTAAAGTAGTGATAAATTGAGAAGAAGCACTTTCGGATGCCTCCCGAATTCCGGGAAAATAGCGATCCCAAAAGGCTTGTCTATCCGCGAGAGCATTTTTGAAATTTAGAGATAGCTGTGGGTCCATTGTGGCATAAAATCCCACTTTTTCTTTAATCGCTTCCAAATGAGCATGTTTGGGGTCTTTGAATTGTGGACATCTGAACCATGAGCGTAAGAGAATCTCCTTCACCATGGTATTGTGATCGTCCAATGCCATGACGAGATCGGTCAGCAAAGCGTATCGTCCATCCGTTAGTTTTGTGTCTCGATCGTGTACTATTTTACCGATACTTTGAATGAGCTCTTGTACTTGTTTGAGAGGCAGTTTTGACCTTTCAGAAATATACCCCCCTCCCTTGAACATTTCCCTGTGCGCAGCGCATTTGATGCTGGCAAGAAGAACTCCCGACTGTTCTTCAGTAATCTTATCAGCTCTAATATTCTGCTCGACAACTGTTTGTGCTAAGGCTCTATAGGCAGCTTCTTCTATCAGGTCATGGATTTCTTTAATCTGTATCGCTCTGTCCGTTTCTTCCTCAGTGCACTCAGAGGTGTGACCCATAAATTGTTGGGTAGTAGATGTGAGGGAAGACCATAAAGCATAACAATATGATGCCATCTTTTTTTTCTCTTAATCTATTTTTTGTTTAAAAAAGACATATATTTTATTATGTATGTTAATTTATTTCAACTAAAAATAATTTTATCTATTGAGAATGTCGGAGGCGCAATTAAAGAGCCTTGTTGCATGAATAAAAAAGTTCCATTGTTAATGAATGAACTTGTCAAGATTGGGGGGCTCTGATTTAATGAATTTAATGTTTGCCTTACCTATTACGTTTGTCTATTTTTTGTTTGTTAATGTCTTGGTTACTGTGATGATGACCGGCATTGTTTATTTTGTGCATTTTGTGCACTACCCCCTCTTCTACGCTGTTCCAGCAGAGCATATGCCGGAGTATTCCGAACGAAATAGCTTGTTAACCTCATTTGTGGTGGTCCCTTTGATGTTGGTTGAAACTGTAACAACGGTGTGGCTTGCAAATGACCCCGTCTTTCCCAATCTAAATCTCTATTTTAATCTAGGAATGGTCTTGGTGGCAATTTTGTGGGCAAGCACCCTCTTCTTGCAAATGCCGTGTCATCGTAAATTGTCCCAGAGGTATGATGCCAAGGTGATTGCGTTTTTAATCCGGTCGAATTGGATCCGTATAATTGCCTGGTCAGTCCGCAGTATATTAATGTTATTTTTAATATTCCAAATATCACATCAATGTTTACCTAAATAGTATCGTCACCTATTATATCTCTTATTATTTTGCAATTAGAGGTATTATTATGGGTTCTCCAGTTGGTGGTGGTCGAATTTGCAGTCCACCTGATGTCACAAGCTCAATCAGTGACGATGTTCAACCTCACGAACTTCTGGAAAATCCAAACACGACCTATGCTGAAGCTAAAGTAATGTGGGAAGAGCTGCTTTTACCCCTAGATTTCTCGGATTTGAGTTTACAAGATTATCTTAATCCAAATTCTGGAAACCCTATAGAAATATTTGTAAAATCTACAGAGTCTATCAATGCGTTATTCGATGTGTTGAGTGCAAACGGATCCTCAGTAAGTAAACTTGATTTTTCCGGCATAAGTTTCGATAATATGACTTGGATGACTCTAGTGGGTTGTCTTAATTGGAATTTCAAAATGACCTCTCTTGTGTTGATGAAATGCGGAGTGTCTGGGGCACAACTTGATAGACTTGCGCATGATGGGCAATCATTTCTTGCAAGATGTCTAACGTTAGATATTTCTTGTGATGAGGAGGCAAGTGTTGCCCATGCCCAATCCTTGAATGGGGTACTACGGCAATGTCAAAACTCTATAGTGGATCTTCATATCTCTATCTGCTGTCGAGATTCCGGGGTGATCCAGGCGCTATTCCATGATCTCACAATGTCAAAATTAAGATTATTGTCTCTACCTGATAATGAGATGACGGACGAAATTGCATTGCATCTTACCCGTTATATTTGTCCTCAATCTTGCGCAGAACAAGGAGAGCAACCCCCAAAGAAAAAGCAAAAACTGAGTCCGCCAAGCTTCCCAAGCTTGGAAATGTTAGATCTCTCTGACAATAAATTAACCTCTCTTGGTTTTTTAGGTCCTATTATTCTAGATACATCGATGTCAAGAGTCGATGTCGAAGGGAATAATATCCGTGATGATGCGTTGACTGTACTTCAGATACTGCTTCCGAGTGATGGCAATACAAAGAGGACTGATCAGTTAGATATTATTTTTCAGCCGCAGAGGAGCACTATCCCGGCAGATAAAGTGGCTGAGGCAAATAAATTTCTAGGGCAGTTTAAAGTGGAACTTACCGAGTTAGAAGATCCGGAAGAAGGGATTGAGAAACAGGAAGTGCGGTTGACAGGGGAAGAGTTTGATTTGTATCAGGAAATAGAAGGGGTAGGATCAATAACAGGTGAGCTAATTGCACGGGTAAATGCTGCTGTTCTAATGTTAAGAAATGAGGGTAATCTACCTGCGGCGGAAGTGATTTACAGAGCTTTCCTTAAAAAACAATTTGATTTTTTTGAAGTATACGATGACGGAGACTGTTTATATCATGTAATTAATAAATTAGTCTCTCCGGAAATAATTACTAGAGAAATGATTGTAAAAGATTTAAGAAGTAGAAAAGAGGATGTGGCACCTTTCTTAGATACTGATTTTGAAGAGTATTGTAAGGGGGTTCTAGATGGCACTATGTGGGGCGGAGATGTTGAAATTGAGAGTGCAAGACGTATTTTAGCGCGACAGATTGTGGTGTTTGATTCTAGACATGCTTTTGAGTTAAAGAATGCTAGCTTGTGGCCAACCGGGGTGCAACTTAATGATGTCTATCAAGTAAATTCAGGGACACTTTACCTTTATTTCGATCAATCGAAGAATCATTATTGCGCTT
The DNA here is from genome assembly GCA_021772355.1 of Chlamydiota bacterium. Taxonomy (GTDB): domain Bacteria; phylum Chlamydiota; class Chlamydiia; order Chlamydiales; family JAJFMB01; genus JAJFMB01. The sequence goes on from JAJFMB010000231.1 coordinate 5,284, forward strand.
TGAAAAGGAGAGAAATTAAAGTTACTTTGGAAGATCGAAGGCTAATCGAAAAAATTACTGCTTCAGCAGAATTAACTCAAGAACTTGTTAGTAGTGTAAATGATCAAGTTAAAATCTTAAGAAGTAAAGGTGCTGAAGTTGCAGTTTTAGTGATCAATCAAAAGGTAATACAACATGGTTTTGATATAAGAAATGGGGCTAAGTGCATCTATGATGTTATCAATGGGATGTTGTCGACAAATGTTGATGTTAATACGGTCAGAGACATGGTTGTCGCTAATTTGCGTGCGAGAAAGGAGGATGGTGCTTTTTCATTCGAAGGCGATTTTGAAGTGTATTGTAAAAAGTTAGCAGAAGGCATTGGACAACTGGATGAAAACGGAATTTATAGTTTAGCAGAGGTATTCCAGTGTCAAATTGTGGTCTATAATTTAGATCACTTGTTGGAATTCAAAGAGGGGCGCTTATTGCCGGAAGGGATGAAAATACATCCGGAATATAGGTTTGATGGGACGACTCTCTATCTTTGTTACGACCCTACGTCAAATAACTACTACCCCCTATCAAAGAAATAAACATGAGAGTTGATGCATCATTTAAATCCTATCAGGGAATAGTTGTCGAAGAGCAACCAAGAGACACAGCTGATGTCGCTTTATTTGTAGAGCTTCCGTTTGCCGGTAATATTGCCGGGACAACCCAAGAGGATTTCAAAGTTTATCAAGTGAAAAAGGCATTGCTTGTGCGGCGCATTACCGAAGGAAATTTTGTGACTCACCACGGATTTACTTTGAGGCAGTGGTTGCAACGAGAAGCAGTTCTCCTGTTTCAGGACACTAAAGAAAAAGAGCTCAGGCACTATCAAGCTATCATCGCGATTTTACACAAGTTATCTAATAATGAGCCGATCGTGGAGGATGATATCACTCCATTCTCTACTGCTGAGGGTAAAAAGAAAGCTAACGCTCTTTTTCAGATCAGCAAAGAAACGACTTTTTTCGATCAAAGTGTGGCAGAGATTTGTGGTGAGACGTGTGTTGAAAAGCGAGAATCGACTTTTTCATATCTTTTGGCATTAAAGGAAATTCACGAAGGTTTCATGAAGTGTTGCCTGAGCGGTATTGATGTAATGTTCACGAAGGCGAAAGCATTTAATGTGCAAATAAAAGATCGCTATTTAGAAAAAGAGTCAAGAAAGACGTGCAGAGCATTAAAAAACCACTTTCCTAGTGTTGCAGCAGAAGAAAAGATATTAAAGAAACTGCGTGTAAACATCGCTGGATTTAAAAATTTTTACCTAACATTTGAAAAACGGCTAGCCTCCAATTTTCAATTGCTTGATCCAAGTCGTCCACAAAGTGAGCGCATGTTGTATCAACAGCATTTGATGGGAGAGCTTCTTCCCCGCCATTGCATTTTGCTTGAACAGTTACGGAGAATAATCGGTGAAATTCAGGTTCAACAGAAAGATACTAGTGAGTCTTATGAGAAGATTTCGGAACTGAAAAACAAGCCGGTAGGGGATAAGAGTGATTCTCATCAACATAGGGGTCAAAGGCTCGGTCAAGCTTCAACTGCAAAGAGAGTAATGCAGAAATTAAATGATCCAACTTTAGGCGCTAATGATGGAGCATTCGTCGAGGCTATGCAGGATCTTTTAAATCTGGACGGTGTTGAAAGTGCAAAGTTCATGACTGGTGTAGAACAATCAATTATGAAAACGGGCGGAAGGCATCAAAGAAGACGTGCATATGTCGACAAAAATGATGGTTGCTTTAGTGAGATAGCGTCAACGCAAATGAAATTATCGACATTGTTTTCTGAATGGAGCACGCAGTATGGTTCTTGTGCTGACTTGAGCAAACATTTAATGGACATGATGCTTGATGAAGTGATCTCTTGCTCTTCTCCTTTTGAAGGAGGGTCTGATGAGGAGATGTGGCAGTCGCGTCTTGATGTAATTGAAGAGCTTTTAGCAGAAGAATTAACGGAACAAACGACCAAAAGGCCAAGGAAAAAGAGAGCTACTGTAGAAAATACGAAAACCATGACTCGAACTGATGATGGTGAGTCGAGCGACTCCTCTGATGTAGAAAGTACTGAACAGACATCTCCTGTTAATTTATTGATTTCTCAAGTGAAGGCAGCACCCACAACGGAAATGCCGCGTCTACTGACACAGTTATCTGTGATGATGGAGAAAAAACACCGTATTTTAGCTCCCTGCAACACATCTGCATTAAATAGGCGTTACCAAGCAGCATATCGGGATGTTCTTGACCACTCTTTTATGGCTTCATGTGGAATGGAAGTGTTGATGGACGCTTATCAAAAGGGAAATCACCGCGCCCTTTCCGCTATCGTGCCGATGCTGATACAGGATTTTCATACGCAACTCGAACAGCTCTTAACGTGCGATTATCTTGCAGTTCGCAACGAGATGCCTTTGGAGCACCGACTCAGTACTTTAAATTCTAAGTTGGAAAGAAAAAATGACGCTCTGACTTATCAGCTTGACAATGGCTTGATTTGGTCCCGTTATCCCCTATCTTCCGTAGCACACTACGAACAAAGAGGAAAAAAGATTCCACAAGGATTGGAGTGGATTCTCTTTGCATTAGAACTGAGTCAAAAAGATGATGTTGATCAGGCAGATGCGGACAAAGTAAAAAAGTGCGTTCAGTACTTGATGAAGACACATCTGCAGGTATTGGATACTGTCAATCAGCGTATTCCTGAAAACAATGTGGTGCTATCGGAAATGAAAGTTGATATTGGGGAATTTGTTTCGGTGCCGAGTGACTCTCAAGAATTGGCAAAAGTTGATTTTGGCGTGACAAAAGAATCACCAGAACTTTCTTTAAAAGAAGCTAAAGCACATCAATTAAGAATCAGTGCTGCTATGAGCCTGAGAAAACAACAGACTGCAAATCATTTAGTTCCTTGGCATATGAGAAACATTCTTAACTTCGAAAAGGTTTTTGAAAACCTTTATCGCAATCGCTGCATAACTGAAGGGTTGGGGCTTGTCCAAACACACGATTTTGCGACATTTAATGAACTTCTTTCTTTAAGGCATCCTAATGATGAAGGAAGCGTGAAGACTCTAGATGCGGGCATATTGCAGTTTAATTTACAAAAGGGCGCGCATTATCCACATCTTGCTGCAGCCGGAAAACCAGTCTCTCTTGTTACCAAATTTCTACAGCAGACAGCGGTGGCAAAAGAAAGAGTTTTGTGCGGTGAGGGGTACAATTTACCTAAAAGCAGGTTGAAAGGGAAAAAAGGGACATCTGGTAGCTCTGTTGTTGATTTGGATCAGTTACATGCTCAGGGTATGAAGCATGTCAATGCACTACTAAGTCCAATTGAAATTTAATTATTATTTTGCTATAATATAAGTATAGGAAGAGTTTTCTTTATACATAAAGGACTATAGTTATGGCACAGCCTGTTGAACCAGCTCCGGAATCAAGTCAAGCCCCCGTTCAGACTACGACGGCTGGGGCATCAAAATCCGCGCATGGCGACTACACAATGTCAACATCGGTTTCTTCGATGGCTGACTTGAAAGCAAAGGCGCCAAAGGTGGCTGAGGCGATGATGATGGGTATTGCCCAGAATATCGTCAATCGTATGCGTAAGCACGCTGAGAGACTTAAAAAACTTATGCGTGATTCTACAAAACGGCACTAATTCTATCTTACAGATCTTTTAGCAGCATTGTATGCTGCTTTTTTTTGCCGTTTCATTTATCATTTCTCCATGCAAGAAGAAATTGATACTATCTTAATCACTTCAGAGGAAGCCGGTGAGCGGTTAGACAAGGTTTTGGCTGATCGGTTCAAGGATGTACAGTCACGCACCTACTTTCAGGGTTTGATTGAGATGGAACGTGTTCTTGTGAATGGAGCGTCTGCCAAAAAAAGGCAAAAGCTAGAAGTGGGAGATGAAGTGGAAATTAACTTTCTCTTTACACCCGAAATTAGCATTGTTCCTGAACCTATTCCTTTAACCATTCTTTATGAAGATGACGATCTTATCGTAGTGGATAAACCGGCCGGCATGGTCGTACATCCTGCGCAAGGGAATTGGTCCGGCACCTTTGTGAATGCGCTTATCTATCACTGTCAAAACCTCGACTTACCTCTTTCAGACTTCCCCCGTCCCGGCATCGTACACCGTTTGGATAAGGATACCTCTGGCGTCATGGTGGCGGCAAAGAAAGCTAAGATTCAACAGCGTCTGATTGAGATGTTTGCGGCTCGAGAAGTTAAGAAGGAGTACTTGGCGATATGTGTGGGGAATCCCGGAGAGTGCTTCATGCGGGAAGCTATCGGACGTCATCCCATTCGACGGAAGGAGATGGCGGTTGTTGAAGAGAAAGGACGACCTGCTGTTACCCGTTGTAAGACTGAGGTTTTTGATGGAAAGTTAAGCGTTGTTAGCTTGTATCCTGAAACAGGAAGAACACATCAGCTGCGCGTTCATCTACGTCATCGCGGTACACCTATTTTGGGGGATCAAGTGTACGGTCGAGCGCAGCTAAATCAAAAGTATGGTGCTGAAAGACAACTGTTGCACGCCCGAAGACTTAGCTTTTCTCATCCCGCAACGGGAAAAATACTTACCATTGAGGCTCCTATTCCTGGGGATATGACCCCTTTTATCGAATCAATTACCCAAAGGACAAAATAAATGCGAGCACTTATCCAGCGCGTTTCTCAAGCTCAGGTATCTGTTAATGACTCTATTTGCGGAAAAATAGGAAAAGGTTTGTTAGTGTTAGTGGGAGTTCATCAAGATGACGAGGCCGCCCAGACCAAGTGGCTAGCAGATAAGGTAGTCAACATGCGCATTTTTTCAGACGAACAAGATCGTATGAATTTAAGTGTTAAAGATGTAGGGGGAGAGGTGCTCGTTGTTAGTCAGTTCACATTGTATGCCAACTGTGCAAAAGGGCGTCGTCCTGACTTCTTGAGCGCAGCAAAAGGAGAAAAGGCGGAAAATCTTTATCAGAAATTTTCTCAAGAGATCAAAGAGGAGCTTGGTGCTGTACAAACGGGTCTTTTTGGAGAATATATGCAAGTTACATTAATCAACGATGGTCCAGTTACGATTATATTAGATTCCTTAAGTCCATAATAATCCTACTTTTGCGAAAAATATTCAAAAATTAAATTTATATATTTTTTTGTAGCTTAATATTTCACAGATGATTTATATTTCTTATTAAGTAGCAATGCATTTGTATTGTGTGTTTGCGAGAAAGAAAATTAACTTTTGGTATTTCAAAAGGACCGAATTATGAAAGAATTCGTTGCATATATTGTGAAAAATTTGGTCGATCATCCTGAAAAGGTAAAGATCAATGAAATTGGTGGAACTCAGACTCTGATTATCGAATTGTCTGTTGAGAAGTCCGATATTGGTAAGATTATTGGTAAGAAAGGAAAAACAATTAACGCTATCCGTACTCTATTGATGTCCGTTGCTAGCCGTAACGGCATTCGCGTTAACTTGGAAATCCTAGAAGAAGGCGGAAAGCCGGTTGCCGAGTAGGCTAACTTCAAACCGATGAGAAGGTTATTCTAGGGTCTCTCGGGCATTCTTCTGTAATTTCATCACACTAAAGTAGATCTGCATAACGGCAGATCTGCTAGCGTTTCCTTTTTTTCTTAAAAAAAAACATTTTTATTCCCATTATTAAAGTAATT
>JAJFMB010000232.1 GCA_021772355.1 Chlamydiota bacterium
CAATTTACCGGAAATAGTGTCGCTAGTTTCTCAACGCAACAAAGTCACAACGATCCCAAACCACAAAGTAGCTTCCAATGCTCCACAGAGAAAACAGATGGATGCGCACAAACACAATTAATGAGCGCCCCAACGATGACAGAGCAAACTGTGAGTGCGCTACCTCGCAAAATCCCGAAAGAACCTACGACTCATAGTGAGACATTATCCCCGGTTTCAAGTCTGTCACCATCCCCAATGATGCTTAATCCAGTAATAGATCTAGATAACCCCGAAGATCACGATCCTGCCCTTTGGAAAACCATGATGTGTTTTAATGTGCTAAAAAACGAGCAATGTCCCATGGAAGACAAGTGCAACTTTGCCCATAATCTTAATGAATTACGAGTAAGATCTGTTCCCAAAAATTTTAAAAAAGAGCCCTGTCAGCATCCTCAAGACCACAGTAATATGGCTTGTACTTCTAGTCATCCTAACGAAAGAATCATCGCAGGATCTGAAGCAATTACAGTCATGATGCTCGCACCAACGGAAGAGCAAGCGGTTGTGATTTACATGAAAGGCAGTTTCTTAAGGCCTTAAGATAAAATGACCAATTTTATTAGTAATCAAATATTTAATTAATAGGTTACTCTCAGCAAAAAGACACCTTTATAAATATAAAATATTTTTATTAATTGACTTTAATTATAAAACTGATACATAATATTCCTGTTTAAAAGGAGTTTTTATGTTAATTTATACTAAATCAGATAATTCTTTATTTTCTGACGGTTTATACGGTAGACAATTTGCAACAACTAATTTAGATGATTCTTTATTTTCTGACGGTTTATACGGTAGACAATTTGCAACAACTAGTACTGCTAACCATCAAAACAACAGCTATCAAGTAACTGCAGCAAAAACAGACTCATGTGTTCTAACAACAACCCCATCTCCATCACTACAACCTGAAAATACACAGTCATTCACATACAGAGGAGAAAATTTAAGTCACAGTGAGCAAGCGTCCCCAGTAATGACCACCTCAGAAGTGGCTCTTGTCAGCTCCGGTGAATCGGATAGTTCTACCACATCGTCATCCACCTTCCACCGGACAGAACGTAAAACTGCTTCGCCAAAACCGAATTATCGCATAACTCTAAGAAAAACTACGATGTGCGAACATATCCTATATGATCGCCCATGTGACATGGGAGCAAGATGCGACTTTGCTCACACTGTTTCCGAGTTAAAGCCCAGAATAGTCCCGCCTAATTTCAAAAAAGAACCCTGTAACAACCGTGATCCACACAACTTTAAGGGTTGTTTATATCGACACTCCGGAGAACAATTGATTTGGACAACACCGAAGGATGTTACTGTAATGATTCCTTCTTCTATAGGAAACGAAAAATATGTTGTATATATGAAGGGGCAGTGCCGTTAAGTTTGTAATATGTCTATTCAACCACGCCAGCAAGCTGATTTCGATTACTTTTTCTATGGCATTAGAGCTTCAAACACAACTCCTCACTCTTCTTTAGAAAAAACAAAAATGTGCGCCTTGGTATTGATGGGAACACGATGCCCTAAAGATACGAATTGCACATATGCTCACCATCCTGATGAATTACGCCAAAAACAGGTTGTACCAAACTTCAAAACACTTCTCTGCACTGAAATTCACAGCAATATGACATGCAAATTTCGCCATTCGAACGATATCGTTACACACGATTCAGTTTCGAAAACGATTATCATTTCTATGCGCTGTCCTTTTGGAAATGGAGCCCCTGTAGTCTATATGAAGGGGTATTACACCTAAATACGCTTTAAGAGAAGCGACGAATCTCATAAATTCCGACATCGAAATCAAAAAATGTGGTCATTTTTGCAAGCTTGAATCCCGTTTTTTCCGCGACTCTAATACTTTGAGTGTTGTTAGGGTCGATAATAGCGATAAGTTTATCCATTGAAAAGCGACTGAAAACATAATCTCGAATTGCTGCAACAGCTTCTGTTGCATACCCCTTACCCCACTCAGAAGAGGCGATACGATACCCGATTTCCACGCACTCTTCACCATCAACCGTCTGAACAATAGGCCCTGCCATTCCGATTAATTTCTTTGTTTCTTTAGAGATAAGTGCCCATAGCCCGTATCCACGATCGACGTAGTGCTGCAAAATTCTTTGTCGCAATTGCTTCAGGGCTTCCTCACGCGATAAGGGACCCTTCAGGGAATATTCCATCACTTTTGGGTCACCAAGAATCAACGCGAGTTCATCGCTATCTTTCTCGGAAAATTCACGAATTTCTAAACGTGGTGTCTCCAAAATAGTCATTGATTATCGAACGTTTTGAACTTGGTAAAGTGTATTCACACGATACAATTTCAAACAGTTAATCCAAAAATAGATTTCAACTGCAATGAAAAGCACCATCATTGGCCAGAAGGAAAAAGCACCGTCGCGCACCCACTGAACCACATTCCACACACGATCTATAGGAAGAACGACCATCAATAGAAGCAGCCATTTGGTTCCATTTTTTCGGTATGCGCAGTGATAAGTTGTAAAAGCAGATAAAGAAACAAGAGAGGTGTGCATCGCGATTTCTAAAAACTCGCTCAATTGAAAATTGATGATAACAAAAAGATAGAGTGCGTACATTACAACAAATCTGACAAGAAAGGAAATCAGCCACTGCTTTCTTATTTCTTCAAACATTTCATCACCTCTTTTTAGGAAAAGAGATATTATATCATAATCACATTTATTTTTTTCTAAAAAAAATTAAAATTCTTGTTACCTCCCCATCTCCTTAGCCATTTGCTGTAAGCGAGCGATACGCTCTTCCATGGGGGGATGGGTCGAGAAAAGATTAGACAATGTTCTGGCTGAAAAAGGGTACACAATAAAAAGGCTTGAAGTTGTGGCCTCAGCTGAAGATCTAGGACGAAGACCCGCTTGTTTCACGCTAGAGTCAAGCTTTTGCAGCGCAGAGGCAAGAGCCAAGGGATCTTGACATGCATGAGCACCTGAGTCATCAGCCATATATTCTCGCGTGCGGGAGTTTCCAAGGTGGATAATCGACGCAACAAAGGGCATTAGTATAGCAACTAAAACAGCTCCCGAATTTTTCCCACGATTCCCATCAGCAAAAGCCTGCCAACGCATCGTGCTTGCCAACATACCTATGGCACTTGCAAGCGTCACTGCAATGGTTGAAACAAGAATATCTCGATTCTTAATATGGCCCAATTCATGCGCAAGCACTCCTCTCAGTTCATTGGGCTCCAAGATATCGAGAATTCCTTGAGTGACTGCCACATGCCCATTTTTGGGATTGCGCCCCGTAGCAA
>JAJFMB010000233.1 GCA_021772355.1 Chlamydiota bacterium
TTCTTCATGGAGGTCCGGGTGTTGGAACAAACGATGGATATTGTCGCTTCTTTGATCTTAACAAATATAATGTCGTGATGTTTGATCAAAGGGGAGCGATGCGCTCCAAACCTCTTGGCTGTATGGAAGACAATACGACACAAGATTGCATCGAAGATATCGAAAAGCTAAGAAAACATTTAGGAATTGATCAATGGGTAGTTTTTGGGGGATCATGGGGCTCACTGCTAGGAACCTTATACGGGCAGGAGCATCCTGAAGCATGTCTCGGGTTTGTCTTACGAGGAATATTTCTCGGTCGCCCAGAAGATATGAACTTTTTTATGAAGGAAAAGGGTGCAGAAGAGGCTTACGAAGAGTTTCTCCTTAACTTTCCTGAAGAGGAGCGACACGATTTGCTCGCAGCGACTTACAAACGTGTTATGGATCCCGATCCTGCCGTACACCTGGCAATGGCCCGTGCCTTCCTTCGTTTCCGCTTTATGTCCACTAACTTTATTTCTTCAACCTCTCGTTTAGAAAAAATGCTGCAAGATGAACAGTTTATGCTCAGCTTTGGCAGAAAACCAATTTTCTATGCTGCACATCATTTTTTTATTGAGCCTAATCAAGTCCTCTCACATATGGACCGCATTTCCCATCTTCCAGCTATTATTATACATGGAATTGCCGACAAGGCGACGTATCCGGAGCAAGCTCAGCTACTCCACAGAGGGTGGAGGGGAAGCCGTTTGTGGATGATAGAGGGAGGTCATGACGCAGAGGACCCTGCTGTTGCTGAAGCTTTGCTTAAGGCAACAGAAACCATGGCTGAAGAACTAGGGAGTAGCCAAGAATTATAAATGCTATTACCCGTGATTGTGACCTAATCTGAGGCCAAGCGATACAAAGGGAGATTAGATTTCGAAAATTTTGACGAGAAGCATGTCAGTAGACATGTTGGAGGAGAAATTTATCGAAAGATGACCTTCATCTGTAGATGTTTGGCCTCAGATTAGGGCACAATCACGGGTATTAAGGCTGTGTGTTTTTTTGTGCCTAGTATGGGTTCAGATATTCTCTGAAGAAACAAAAGTAAAGGATCAACCGAATATGAAAATTTTTTCCTCAAAACCTCGTCAAGAGGGTTATTTACCTGTTTCAGAGATCCATGAACTTTTTTATGCGCTCTATGGCAATCCTAATGGAATTCCTGTGGTTATTCTTCATGGAGGTCCAGGTAGAGGAACGAATATACAGGATTGCCGTTTTTTTGATCTCGATAAGTACAACGTGATTGTGTTCGATCAAAGAGGGGCAATGCGCTCAAAGCCCTATTCCTGCATGGAGGACAATACCACTCAAAATTGCATCGAAGATATCGAAAAACTAAGAAAGCATTTGGAGATAGATCAGTGGATTGTTTTTGGAGGGTCATGGGGTTCATTGCTTGGAGTCTTGTATGGACAAGAGCATTCAAATTCGTGTCTGGGCTTTATCCTTAGTGGGGTATTGCTTGGTCGTCCAGAAGATATTAACTTTTTTAAGATGGAAAAGGGCGCAGAAGATGTCTACGAAGAGTTTCTTCTAAACTTTCCGGAAGAGGAAAGGCATGATTTGCTTGCAGCATGTTACAAGCGCGCCATGGATCCAGACCCTGCAGTTCGTTTGGAAATTGCCCGCGCTTTTCTTCGTTTTCGCTATATGTCTATAAACAATTTTCCTTCGGCTTCTCGCTTAAAAGAAATATTGGAAGATGATAGGTATGTGCTTAGTGCCGGCAGAACCACTCTCTATTACACAGCGCATCAATTTTTTATTGGGCCGAATCAAGTTCTCTCAAATATGGACCGCATTTCACATCTTCCTGCCATTATTGTGCAAGGCAAAGCCGATAAGGCAACATATCCGGAGCAGGCTCTTCTTCTCCATCAGGGGTGGAAGGGGAGTCGCTTATGGATGGTGGATGCTGGGCATGAAACAGCAGATCCCATTCTTGCTGAAGCGTTGTATGAGGCTATCAGAACTTTGGAGAGTGAACTAGTCGATGGAGACTGACCCCTTCATCAAACAACGAGCTGTTCTTTCGACTGTGATTTTTTCTGTGTCTCCTTCGATGAACAGCTCCATCTCCCCTTCTGGATGAACAATGGTCATTCGATCACCCTCTTTCTTGAAACATTGGTTCACGATTGAGCCAGGTATTAGGGCGGCAGCTGCGGTGCAGATGCCGCATGAGACGGCATAGGCCTTGTGCATTTTTTGCACAGCCATCATGCGGGCATAGAGGGTGCCGGGGTTGGAGTGTTTGGCTACAAAAGCGATTTTTGGCAATGAACCGCTTGGAAAGATGCCCATGGCTTTAGCGCATTCTAGTCTTAACTCTTCGAGTTTCTTCAAATCTTGCGGCTTCATATCCGAAGGTGTTTCTTGTCCTGTAAATCCGAGGCTATCTGCCTTGAGAAAAATGACGGGATCGAGACAATTAATTAGCGAAACATCGATCCCTTCAATACGATCGCAGATATTTCCCGTCTGAAGACTTACGGGAGGATTGTGAAAATGTAGTGCGACACGCGAACCTGTTTGTGGAACTCCCGCAATAGGTTTAGGGATATCGGAAGAAACTTCGGCAGAGATTAGCATCTGTGTATTGGTGTCAAAAATCTCAAAGGGCTTGTCTGGAGCGACTAGTTCTTCTTCTATGGCAAAAAGTGCGGCAGCAGAGAGAAGATTGCCACAAAACCCTTCGTAATCGACGATAGCCTCTGCAATGTGAACAAAGGCAAATTGGAACTGTATGCACCCCTCTTTATCTTGACTCACGATGCCAACACGGCTTGTCAAAGGGTCTGCCCCTCCCAAACCATCAATTTGACGGGAATCCGGACTTCCCATCACTTTTAGCAGAATCTTGCGTAGAGTGTCGCGATCCTGTGGCAGGTCTCTTGCGTGAAAGAGTACCCCTTTAGATGTTCCCCCTCGGTAGAGAGAGCATGGTATGGTCTTCATGGCTTACTTTTAACTTTTTTTTTGGAAAGTGTACAGCAAAGAGGTTTTTTTGTTGACAGTTAGTGGGTTATGAATCATCATTTCCACCCAAATCAAGGAGGCGATCCCATGACAGGTATCATTGTAACCTTACCCGAACAATACACCATTTCAGAGTCCACTGCTGGAAATGGAAGAGTTAGGAGTAAAGGTGTAGGTAAAGACCAAGCATTTCGCACAGTCATTATGGAATTAGTGAATAGTAAGGCACTTGCAGATAAGGTCGATAAATATAGCAGAAAAGGGTCCTTTCCTGATTATTTTGAAGTAGAGTCACATCAGGAGCATAGCTATCCTGGTACTTTTGATAGAGGACACTTCAAACTTTTTGTTTTCAAAGATGTTCATGAAGAAATGATTGATCCTAAGAGTGGGGAGACTCTGTATGACACTAAAACGTTAAATGTTGACCCCAACGAGGGCTTCTCTGTCTTGATGAATGCCAAAACGCAATCAGGAAAACCTCTACAAATTCTCTTATCTGGTTGCCCTCATATAGTAAATGTGATTCGAACCAATTTCCCTGAGAAATTTCAGGTCACTTCACAGTGCATCCTTGGTAGTTTAGGTGACGATGCTGCAGATGACTATGATCATAATATTCGCGACATCGTTTCTGCAATGATCACTGATAACAAAGATAAAATAGAAGACCATTTTGCTAATTGTCAAGATCAAGGGGTTATGTCTGCTTTAACCTTAGTTTCCGATGGAAATCTGCGGTATCCGCGCACTGATGATTTAGGAAAATATACATTAAAAATCGAAGCTTCTTCAGGTAGCGTAATTGAACAAACAATCACCGTCACTGATTCAGGCTTTTGCGCCAACATCGACGCGGAAGTTGAAGTAGGAGTTGCTCTTGGAGGGGTTCCTTTGAAGCTGACTTTGCAGGGAGAGAGAAAACAGACACTTAAGGGTTCAGAATCAAGAGTTCGTCCTGAAAGAAGATTTAGAAATAGAGATAGGGTTTTAAAGGTCTTTGGTGGTGTTAAAAAATATTCCAAGTGATGTTAAGGTGCCACTTGCTTCCATATTCCTTGAAAACCATCAATAGCTAACTGTCGCACCCCTTTTTTGTGAACCATTCCATGTAAGACAGGGCGATGGTCCGAGGCATTGCTTTGATCAAAAGCTAATAAGGCTTTTGTCGTGGGATAGCTAAAGAGGTAGGGCTGTAGTTTTTTCCAAAATAGGTCTGCCAATTTCCAAAGCTTAGGAAATGTTTTCTCGGGCCAGCTTTTCTTATGCGTCTCTTTGATAAAGATGTAATCTAGTTCTCTTCGTTCCAGTGCTTTTCCGTCTCTATGGTTGACGTTGGTCGCTTGGTGGGTGCGATTTAGCTTAAATCCTTTTTGCGTAAATGTGGCAAATCTTTCCGGAGCATTTTCCGGGGTGCTGTTCATATCTCCACCAATGATCTGGATTTCGGTGACGCCAAGGGTATTCAGCTTTTTGGCGATTTCCTGACAATACCTGTTACCCATTTGCGCACACTCTGGTTTTACTACCCCTTGGGTATCCACTTCCGCTTTAAAATTAAAACCCGGAACGTGAACTGAAACAAAAGCAACAACTTTTTTGGTTTTGAGATCTGTAGCTGTGGCAATGGCGACGGGTTTGGATTTTCCCTCTCCTATATTAAGAGATTGAGAATGATTTCTGACGTTAGTAAATCGAGATTTTGCCAGGGCAACCAGGGTATCGACTTGACCGTTTTTCAAATAGGAAAAATGATAATCATTTTTGATACTGTGAATCAATGGCTTGGCCGAACGACCCATTTCCCCAACTTCTTGTAAAAGGTAGGCATCGGGTTTGTAGGTGATTAGAGCGTCTCTCGTTTTCTTTAAAGCTGATTGATATTCTCGTTGAAAACCTCGATCAGTTACCTCGTAATCCCATGTGGGTCTATCCGCTTTAATTTGAGTTTGAACACCCTTTGCTCGTTGGGTGTCGGTTGTCAGGACCTGTTGATGATAGTCCCTAACCCCATACCCCATGTTATAAGAAATAATCTTCATTGTCTGCCTTAATAATTATGGGTAGTATATTACTATAACTCATAATTTAATAAAACTTAATAAAATATTTAACTAAAATTCACTTTGTTAACATATAATTATAATATGGTTAAATGGGTAGAGGGGATAAAATGAGTTTTTTAGGTGCATTAACAAGAGGTTTTGGTGGTGAATTAGCAAGGGGTGCCGGAGAATTATTCGGTGCTGCAAGAGGTGCTGCGCCAGCGGTTCGCTCTATATCGACAGTTGCTGACACAACCGATATGGCGAAGAGGAAGTTTTCCGAAATGGTAGAAGCACAACGAAACAATTCTACTCGAGGTTGTTTTGTAGGTTATCATTGTACGACACCTGAGAATGCGGTGAATTTGTTAGAGACACAGCAATTTTTGGGAAAGCATGGTGGAGTATGGGTAGGATCTGATCCAGAAGAACTAAGCCATTATGGTGGAGCTGTTCTTAAGGTGGTCTCGGATTCACCAGTATATAAAGAGTCATTTGGGGATCACTATCGCGTCCCTTCCGCTGAGGGATTAAGATTTATCGCTCATGACTATAACTCTACTGCATCGGGCACGCGGCATGCAGAAGGCTCCGATGCTTATGACTTTGGTTTTTACGAATAAGGAACGCTAACACTTTTCTTTCTTAATGCCAGAAGTGAAAGCTATTGGAATATGTTGCACAGGATTTCAGATAGATGCGAAAAAAATTCTTAGCCCGTAAAGACTAAATAATTCTTTCTAAGGAGCCAAATCGATGGCTCTTTTTTTATTGAAATTCAGATGATATGATTGTTGACACCCGAAATTACTTAGCAGTAACACAAAGAATACTTATACGTGAACCTGTGTTCAATGAATAAATTAAAGTTGGGTAGGTTTTATAAATCTATTGTGGCGCATATTTTTTAACGTCTTCATCTAACTGCTTCTCTAGCTTGGCTAATCTTTGCTGATGTATGTCAATTTGTTCAGATAGAGAACGTTTTTTTGCTCTTCCTGCTTTACCACTCTTACAGCTACCGTGTTGCTTTTTCAGCAGCGCTACATGCTTTTTCCCCTTTTCAATTTTCCCCTTCAGGATTTCAATATCGGCTTTATGCTCAAGATGGGTTAGGTATTTTAGTGCATTATATTCCTCGGTTCCACCTTTAGCACCGAATGCTGTAAATTTAACCTGTGATAAATCGACTCCCCTATTTTTGAAGTAATTAAGCATGAATAAATTTTCTTCATCAGTAGGTCGGTAGTGTCCGCTTTTGCTGGATAACTCGATAATGGTTCCATCTTCGCTTGTTTTGATTTCCCCTCCGGCCATTACAGCACCTTCGCCAAGAAAACTAGAATGGTGAAAAACGCCACCGATGTGGCTTGCAGCATATAAATCCTGGTCCGCGCCAATGACAAAAATTGCGTACTCTGCGCCGCTATGTAATGTTTGTTCATGGGCTGTATTGAAAGGTTTCGCATTTCTGGTAAGCTTGCCTGCATCACATGTAGTTCGGTATATAGCTCTTTCCTTGTTATTCAATAGCATGAATGGAGCTGGCTCATTTATGATGCTATCATCTTGCTGTGCTAGGTAATCTTTGTAGGAAAGGGGAAGGTTTGATCCTGCATAACGCCTGAGCGATATCTCACTTTGTGACTTATTCCACACATCAAAGTTCTCTGTTGTTTTTCCAGACGCGGTCTCTTGGTTCCACTTAAGCTTTCTTGCATAGTCTGAAAAACTGTCAGTTGAACCCGAATCCCTCCAAGCATGCGTGAGGATTCCCTGTCGATTACTTAAAAGTGAGCCTGAAATACCGTGCTCAAATTCCAGCCGCTCATGTTCTTCAAAGGAGATGTCTAAACCTGTTTCATCTTTAAATTTTTCCCAGGTCTCCATTCGCGATTTAATGAGGTCCTGCCGCCATTCGCTAAATTCTATATCGTCGCTCTTTCCTGAGATTTCCTTTAGCAGCCATGTTGGCAGCACAAGTACTTTATCGACTTGTTGCTCCTTCCAATCAGCGAATTTTTGCTCACTAAAATCCTCGCTTGGATGAGCCTTTTGCCACGCTTCCTTTTCTTTTGAGTCCCAAGTTTCTTTTGCTATCCAAGGTAGAAATGCTAGATCTGAAGAAGAAGCTTTCCACTCTTTTTTTTTGCTCGCTTCCCATTCGGAAATTGATAGGCTTGTACCTTTATCTTGTCGCCATCCTTCTGAAATAATATTTACTTTAGCGCCTACTGTAGGGCTATCGCGAAATACAATTTCCCTTAACCAGTAAGGGTGGTCTCCTTGATCTTGCCCAACAGTTCGTCCTGAATAACCCTGGGCTTGAATTTTGAAGAGACCCTTTCCTATAATTTTTGTGTTCTCGTAAGCTCTGCGCTTAGCACCTGCAACTTTTTCTCTACTTTGGCGGTGTTCTACACTCTCCATACCGGAAATTAAACGAGATATGTTGCGGAACTTGGCATTCTTTGTGAGGTCTTGAAATGCCTTTTCTCGAAACTTAGGAGGCATTACTTTTTCACCATTAGCCACAGCCTTTAGAAGATCAGTCAAATCTGTTCCAAATACAGCCTCCTGTGCGGTTTGGGAAATTTCTTGAAGGTCTTTTTCATTAACTTCTAGAAGCTCCCAAACGCGTCCAGAATCTGTCCTTTTTTGAACTAACGCAAGATTTTGATCGGCTGAAATTTCCCCATCTCGCAGCTTAGCAAGCATTCCCTGGCCAATGATGTGAAAGCTTCCCATTACCATCACCTAAGTGTCTCTTTTTCACTCTTTTTATTATATCATTAAAATAAAAAAAAAGAACGGTCTATGTAATTAAATTTCGAGTTAATATAAAGATATTATTAAAATGTGAAATAAACAACTATGGCAGAGTTTAATTGTTGTTAGAGGTGTGAAGTTTATCTCGTGCTTTATTGAGTTCCATCTAAACTACAATCCACATTTGAACACATGGCCTTGATCGATCAATGAGCCTGCCAAGGATTGTGCTCTGCTTGGTTGTGGTATCAGTGATTTCTCCTGATGACAGAGCATTGTTGGTGTTTACACTCCTTCTTGCGGATTTGGACTTGATAGGGTGTGCCTCGCTCTCCTTTAATTGTCTTGATGTTCCTAACTTTCATGCTTGTACAATCCTCTTTGATTTGATTGCTGTGAAAAATCGGGATTTTAACGATTCCAGGTGAAATCTTTCTCTGTTCTTTTATTATAAATTAAGGTATAAAAGTTGTTTAATTAATAACTTTCGTAGGTAATTAGCATGAAAAGTTTATTTTCTTTTGTTTTAACGACATTAATTTTATTGATTTCTACTTGTTTTGCGGATGTAAATTCAACGCGTGAAGTTCTAAGGCATCATAGCGCAAACAATTCAGCCGTGCTTGATACATACAATGAAACAGTAAATTCCTGGTCTGAATATGCTAATCGTTCAGGTAAACAGTGGAAACTGGAGATGTTGTTAAAAGCTGTTGAATATGCTGCTGAAAAACACGAAGGACAGACAAGAAAGGATGCCGAAAAAACGCCTTATATCATTCATCCCATAGGGGTTGCTAAACTGCTTTGGGAAGTGGGGAATATTAGAAATGTTAATGTTTTAACAGCAGCACTTTTACATGACACTCTCGAGGATACAGATGCTACGGAGCAAGAAATCGAAGTTCTATTTGGCTCAAGAGTATTATACACTGTTAAAGAAGTCACGAATGACCCTAGTTTATCAAGTCAGGAAAATAAAGAGAGACAGATAGAACATGCTCCTACTATGTCACTTGACGGTCAACTAGTGAAGCTTGCAGACCGTTTATATAATGTTAGAGACTTGAACCCTCCTCCGCCAAGTTGGTCTGATGAAAAAGTTAATGAGTATTATGGTTGGGGAGAAAAGTTACTTGAAGTGCTTAGAGGAACGAATGAAGGTGTAGAGCTGGCTTTGCAAAAGCTGATCAATTCTCATAGAAACAAAAATGCTGAAGAAAGTCAAAGTGTAACACCAACGCTTACAAAACAGCAGTTAATTGATGGGTATGATAAAGGCCTTGCTACTGGTGCTACTCATATGTTGAAAGTCTGGGACAAATTTGACTTTGAAGATTCCTATGAGTTTATTGTTTATTGTTATCCAGATAATGATGTGAATGACCTCGTGAATTACTACACTGCACCAGGATATTATCGAGTCTCTGCTGTCTATGCTATGCATCTAGGAATTGAAGAGCAGATTAACGAAGGTTATCATCCCTGGCATACGGAATACCCTGATAACTAGCAATCTTTTGGAATCAAAAGGAAAATAAAACTAGGTTAATTTGCTTAACAGCTGTCTGTTGTGATTGTAGTGGCAAATACCGGTTTTTTTTCTTTTCGAAGAAGTGAAAGTACTCTATTGTAGTCAAACCTATCAAGGTGAATATTGATACCCATCTCATTAATAAAATCATACTCATTCATGAACTTCACAAAAGACTTTTTATGCATTCCCTTTTTTCTTATCCAGCTATTCACATCTTCAAATGATATTTTAAAACGTTATAAGAGTCTTTCTTGCTTCAATAGGCTCTATCTTCATTAGAGATGTTTGGTGAGAGATATGAAAGATTTAGGCACTTTCGATAGCCTATGGTCAGGGTGCAATAGAGTCTAGAAGTTCGTATGAAGCAGTGAGGGCAAGTAAAAAGATACCTCAAGCCAAAACCATTGTTGATTGTTTTCATCGGTGCTTGGAAAAGTAATTCATTTTGAGGGGTGTGAAAGAGGAGGTGTGCACTGGTAACTATGACGGTATAACGTCCTATTAAGGTTTTCGTTAATCCTCCTTTTTTGGCAAACTTACCAAGCATGCATTTGAAACTATTTAAACAAGGCAACCATTCCACTCGGCTTTTTTCTCTAGGTTTTCATCCGACTTTACTTGTCCTTCTGCTACCATAACCACCCATCGCATTTCTATTTCTGACAGCCGATCATCATTTGACGTGAAGTGAGACGTCACCTAGAAACACTGTCACATCTTAGTTCGAAAGCTCATCACTTTTTCCTTCTATGGCTCTTGAGCCGGTCAATTTCAAGTAAATGCTGACTCAAAGGCTACTGATGATGGTAATTCCTTGTGGCTTACTTCCGATTATTGAGAGTTAGCGTGCATAAAAATGGGTATAATTTTCAAGGTTGGAATTGGATTGGAAAGTCTGTTACACAAATGCATTTGTCCTAATTTCTTGAACTTGTAATATCCAACACTTTTGACCTCTAAAGGAAATACTAGATTTTCCTTGACACTGTACCTTAGTACAGGGTGTATACTGTAAGTAGAAATGGAGGAAATGTGGAGCAGAAATTACTAACGAATCAAGTAGCAAAAAGAGCTGGGATCAACAGCGAAACATTAAGATTTTATGAAAGAAAGGGACTTATACCAGAGCCTATGAGAACGGAGTCTGGGTACCGGCAATACCCACATGAGACGGTAAATCAAATTCGATTTATAAAACTGGCGCAAACTCTCGGGTTCACTCTTAAGGAAATTAAGGAGTTATTATCAATATCAGTGGCAACAAAAAAACAATGCAAACAAGTGAACGGTGAAATTGATC
>JAJFMB010000234.1 GCA_021772355.1 Chlamydiota bacterium
TAAGAAATTGAATACAGCGAACAGTTCTTCGGTTAATTCGACAAATTTGGGATTGATGACAACATCTCCATACTCTCCGCTGCATCGCTTTGCTTTCTCTTGTTTCCCTTCTACAATGTCCCTTCTCATTTGACGCATTTGACGTTCCATTTCTTTGATGTCTCCGCCGCAGTCTTTATAGAACTTACCGATTGAATTCCAAAAAATGGGGTAGTCTTTTTCCCCGGCGGGGCCGAGGCCGACAAGCACTCCTGTTGTATGGCATAGGTTCATAAAGGCTGTGATGCGGTATTTCTGATCGGCCGGGAAGATTGCACCTGTGAATTCTAGTTGCAAACGTTCGAGGTCGCCACCAACCTGTTCAAGAGCTACTTTTTGTGTGATTGCACTAAACTGTTCGTCAACTGCAAGGCTGATTTCAGATGATTGAATATGTGAGAGTCCAGGATCTGCTTTCACTCCCTCTGTTAGAACAGTCCGTTTTATAGATTCTTTCATCTTTTTTGAAAGAGTATCTAGTTTTTCTAGGTGCCTATTAGAGACATAGGAAGTTTCATCTTTTCCAGATAAATGGGTACGAAGAATTTGTGTTCGTAAAATGTTAGAGACAACGGTTGGAAGCTTTACGACCCGACAGGATTTTTCCTTGTAGCTTGTCGCACATTCATCGCAGGCTCTAAATACGTGCTTGAAATGTCTTTCGTTTATGCCGAACTCATCTTTTTTATCCTCAAATTCCCCGATTGATGCGCCTCGTCCGGTTGGCAGGCCGTGTGTGGCAATGGTGTCTTCTGCAAGAGCTAAGAGAGGGGTTGGAATAAACTTTTCGAAGAAGTTGCGGTTTTCAAAGAGGCTGCGGGCTGAGTGGATGGGATGGTCGCCTGCAGCAAGAAACCATTTATCATGACTAACAGCGACTGGCTCGATATAAGCCATGTCGTGAAAGAGGTTGGTAAATGTCATGAGGAAGTCTTGGGCAGCCGATTGATCATCTTCAATCAGACCTGAGGCACATTCATCGGCATGGTGATCGTTAGCATGAGAGTGGTTAATATCATGAATGGAACCGGGAAGGGTCCGATGGTCAATGACGGTTTGCCAGATCATATACATCCCGACAGTACGATAAAAGGTGTAAAGTTCTACAGCGCTTAGCTTTTCAGTAAGCTCGAACCCACAAGCTTCATAGCGAGAAATGAATTTTTCCAGCATTTCCATAGTTTTTTGCTGCATCTCATCATTTGGAATATGCTCGGCAACAAGTTCTTTAAACTCGGCTGTAATTGATTCTTTAACTACTTGATGCTTTTCCGTTCCGCTTGTGGGGACTTGATCGAGGGTTTCAGGGTAGGTGTCTTCATAAACTCCAAAAAAATCACGTATTCTCATGGGCCACATTTGGTAATTAATCGCTCCGCTCTCGGTATTAGGCTTCCATTTTCCTTCAGGATCCCGCAGTGTTTGAATGATCATTTTTTCTTGACCTTCTAGCATTCTTGATCTTCTATAAGCAATTTGATCAGGTGTCATTGTTTTTTTTGGAGGTTGGTAGTAATCTTTTGAAAATTTTTCTGCTTCGGCAAGAACAGGTGTATAGGTTTTTTTTGGTGCTTCGTTTTCATAAGTTGCCACTGCGTGTCTAATGTGAGCCTTGTTGGGTTTGGCACCTTTCATGAGGTCATGGTTTCTACCTAACGTCCAATCTTGCTTTGGCAACGTGTTTCTTTTTACATTTTTATGTTTTTTCTTCTTTTTGCTTGGATCTAGCTCCGTTCCTCTTGCTTTGTAGAACTCTTTGTTCATGACCTGTCTTGTGGCCTTAACTTTTGAGAGTGTAGTTTTACCGTATTTTATCATTTTTTCTGTAATGATCACTGCGTTTTTGGTAACCATTTTTTTATAGATGCCCTCGATGTGTAAATGGAACTCATCTTGAGAAGTAAAGTTTTCACTTGATTCGGGACCCTTCCAAGCTTTTTCAAGAATGTGAACCAATTCCTTTTCTTGTGCTCCGGAGAGATTGTTATTTCGAATGGGCGAATTAAATTTGGCCAGTTCGTCACAACGCATTGCGATAATATTGACATCGAATCGTTGACTAAAGTCATCTAATTTTCCTGTCATCATTTCCCCCTCGGATTAATGACAATAACTATATATTTATAACCTGATTATATTTCCTTATAACTAATACTGTCAATTAAATGTTTTAATGTAAATTAACGGAATGTTTATGTTAATAAATTATTAACATGGACCTAGTACCTTATTCACCAACGCTTTTCTCAGATTTGATGGAATATAAGAAATTAAGACAGCATGAATATAAGAGTGCCATACTATGAGAGATAAATATTTGAGGTCTGTGGGTGCTAAGAATCAAATCACTATACCCGTTTAGAAAAGGGCAAATCGGCTTTGTGCTAGACGCAAATCATGACCAAGGTAAAATGTGATAAGAGAGGCGTTTTTTTTTCTCAAAACATGCCATTTTAGTCACTTTGAGAGAGATAATCTTGTAACTCTGTGTTGATGCTATTTTGTAGAACTTGATGCGTTCTTATAGAGTCGGCGCTAAGCGGGAGTGGTGATGCGTCAGCTGGCCACATGTTAGGAGTTTCACCTCTTGCAATAACAGCCAAAACTGCCGCTTTTTCATAGACTGGGCATGGCCTTGTGGGATCGAAATTGGTTGGCACTACAACATAGCGAATGGGTTGATTTGTAATGCAGCAGGTTAAGCTTCTAAACAAAGGGCGGTCGAAAAGAGCTTCTGGGATGTGATCGATCGCAGGATCTTCTACCTCTCTTTGGGGCAAAAGGTGGTCATTCTGATGAGAAGATTGAAATAATCTCAAACATAATCTTGAGGTTTGAGTAGCAACTACCATGAATCGATTGTATAAACTTTGTCCCACTGTTGCGATAGCTTCACGATTGGAATTTGCATAACCAATGATCTGCATCGTGTAGCCAGTATTTGTGGTTGTTTGATTGTGATTTAAAGCTACCAGTACGCTGCCGGTTTGTATTAACGCGGAATTGTGGTCGGGCGTCCCTTCCGATGGCCGTGCGGATAGAATGGCACGAAGGACTACTCCGCCTGAAAGAGTCGCGGCGTTCATAGACAAAAGATCCAGAAGATTATTTCCTGAAAAGTAGAGAGTGCTCCCTATGTTTATGGTATTAACGACGAGCTGTTGCGCTTTTTGTCGAAAAGAGAGATCTCTATTCTGTAATGAAGCGTTGATTTCGCTTACGGATGCTGTCGTTTGCTGAAAGATATTTCCCGCAAGAACTACTTTTAGACATGAGAGTGCACGAAAGTATCTGTAGTAAAGATAGGTGTTTAATGCAGTTGCTGGTACAGCCATCGTGTTCTCTCCATATAACGTTCAGAATGAGAACGCAGTTTAATCGAAACCTGGCTAAAAGCGATAGACTTTTCTGCTAATAAGGGGTTTTATTAAATTAGCATTAAGATGCAAAAGATATTAATTGTTTTGTTAAAAATAATTTTTAAATTACAATATGAATAAGAGATGTTTTATACTAAACAAGAAAGGTACTAGATGGTTACACCAACACCTCCGTCAAGAGAGCAAATTGCTCAAGTTGCTTTTGAAGCCGGCTTTATTTCTTCGCCTAAGGCTTCTAGCGAAACAGATGCAAAAATTTTGAATAGTAATAGCAACTCTTTTGAATTTGTTGCTCCCGGGCCTTATGCTGATGAAAATATTAGGCCTGATTCTCCCGAAATGGCAAAAGTAGCTGTTGCTAAGGAGATGGACAGGGCGATTCACGCTTCTGGAGAGAAAAGAGATAGCATTATACAGGACATAAGAGATCACTACTTACCTGACCTGTTTTTGTAGAAATTATCAGTCGTTTTAAAGGAGCGAGGCGATAAATTCTGCAAGGTGTATGGCCTCTTTCGGTGTGAAGTCGGCGATTTGGCTGCGGCAGGAGGTGCCGCTCGCGATAATCGGGCTACCTGGGGAAGCAGCACGAACAGCAGGAAGGAGTTTGAGTTCGCCGATTTGTTTGGAGATGTCGGCGTGCTCTTTTTCATAGCCGAAGGAACCGGCCATGCCACAGCAGCCTGAGGGAATTTCTCGGGGGGTTATTCCAGAGATGGCATGAAGGACGTCGAGTGTGGGCTGCATTCCGACCAGTGATTTCTGGTGACAGTGACCGTGCACGAGAACTTCTTGTGGTGAGAGTGCTTTTAGAGGAAGGGTGTGGGTTGATAAAAACTCATCGAAGGTGGTGCAGGCACGGATAAGTTGTGACATATTGGGGTGTTTGGCCAGGTCCGGGTAATCATCTTTGATTGTGAGAAGGCAGCTTGGTTCTAATCCGACAATGGGAATGTTTTGAACGGCGTACGGGAGCAGGGTTTCAATGAGTTTTTGAGCTTTTTTTCTGGCTTGAGGCAAGAATCCTTTAGAGATCATGGGGCGGCCACAGCAGTGCCAATCAGGCACGATGACGTGGTAACCGAGAGTAGTAAGGACTTTGACAGCTGCTTTTCCAATCTGGGGCTGTGTAAACTCTGTAAAAGTATCTGAGAAGAGTACGACCGATTTATTAGAATTAGGCTGTGAGTAGTTCCGAAACCAGCTGGTAAAGCGTTCTGAGGCAAGTGCAGGAAGTGGTCGATCGGAAGTTATTTCTAAAAATACTGCTGTTTTTTTGGAGAAAAAATTAAAAAGTGTGGGAGAGATACTGCCAATACTGTAGAGATCTCCTATGTGTGCAAAAAGTTTGTCTCGCCACTTGGCACCATGCGATTTGTAATAGTGGTGTAGAAATTCAGCTTTCATTTTTGCCATGTCAACCTGGGAGGGACATTCAGTCTTACACCCTTTGCAGCTTAGGCAAAGATCAAGTACTTCGTAAAGGGCGTGTGAGTCCATTTTCTGCGTGGGGAGTTTGCCGTGAATAAAGGCGCGGAGACTTTGAGCTCTTGCGCGTGTCCCATGAAATTCTTCTTGAGTTGCCTGAAAGGAGGGGCACATTGTGTTCTCCATTTTTCGGCAAAGACCGTTACCGTTGCACATGTCTACGGCAAGGGGGAAGCCTCCTTCTTTGCTAAAATCGAGAAAGGTTTCCAGGGGAACCGTTTTTGTTTGTGGCGTGATGCGTAGCTCTTCTTGCGGGAAGGTTGCTTCCACAATTTTTCCCGGGTTCATCCGTCTTTCGGGATCAAAGGCGTTTTTCACTTCGACAAACGCTTGGTAGAGCTTATCTCCGAACATTTTTTTGTTTAGCCAGGATCGGATAAACCCATCGCCATGTTCGCCGCTTAAAGCGCCACCGTGCTCAAGAAGCAGAGTGGAGATGTCTAGCATCATCTGTTTGATGAGTGCGATCTCTTCTGGTTGGCGTAGATCAAGATAAGGGCGGATATGCATGCACCCTGAGCCGGCATGTCCGTAAATTCCGGCATCTTTTCCCTTTTCTTGCAAATAACTGCGAAACTTTTCCATGAAGGGAGCGAGTTGCTCGGGAGACACTGAAATGTCTTCTAAGAACGCAATCGCATTGTTGTATGAGCGTTTTGACATAAGTAGCCCAAGGCCTGCTTTACGAAGAGAGCGTACGTTTTGCAATGTGGCGGGGTCGGTAAGGGAGAGTGTATTTTTACTTTCTAATCGGCGCAGTTTTTCTTGTAGGGCATCTAGCGTCGGGGCATCGAATTCAACGACGAAAATGAGTTTGGAATCCTGGGGGAGCCAGTCGAGCTTGCCGCGCATCGTGGGGGATTCTCTTCCTAGATTGATGATTTTATCATCGATCATCTCTAAGGAAAGGGGGGAATGTGTCAAGATTTCGGGAACTTGTTTCATTCCAGCGATCATGTCTTCAAAGAAGAGTAGGCATTGGCCGGTGAGTAAGGGCTTTTTGCTAATTTTGACTTTGATTTTGGTAATGATGCCGAGCGTGCCTTCTGAACCAACGATGAGCTTGGCCAAATTAAGTGGTTCCGGTTTGATGAGCTCATCGAGATTGTAGCCGCTGACGCGCCGTGGAATTTTAGGAAAGCGCTTTTCGATTTCTGTGCGATAGCTATCCCGGATACGGGTGACTTCGTCGACAAGAGGGTTCTTGGTGCCTGCACTGAATTCGCATGCTTCGCCGGAAGCAAGGATGATTTCGACTGCTTCAACATGGTCGACCATTTTGCCGTACCGCAGCGATCTGCCTCCGGCAGAATTGTTGGCGACCATTCCGCCGAGAGTTGCGCGATTGCCTGTGGAGGTATCGGGACCTAAACGGTAACCGCGAGAATCGAGGGCTTCATTAAGTCGGTCTTGCACCACACCCGGCTCGCAGATGGCGTACTCTTCATCGTAATTGATCTCGAGAATGTTCTGTAAATGCGTGGAAGTGTCGATGATGAGACCTTTTCCGATGCATCCTCCGGTAATGCCGGTGGCGGCCCCGCGGGGGATAATGGGAACGTTGTGTTTTTTGGCGATTTTAACTGCCGCGATGATATCCTGACGGTTTTTTGGAATGATGATTCCGACCGGTTCCATTTCGAAAATGGAGGCATCGACGCTGTAAATTTTTTTGGTGAGGGAATCGAAGTGAACGTGACCTTCGATGGACTCTTTTAGATCTTCATGAAGCTTGGAAGTCATAAACGGGTCCGAGCTTTAGGATTTTAGTTAACTCGTCAAGGGCTGTTCTGGATTCGCTAAGGAGTTGAGGGTCGCCCAAGTCTCTGACGGTAAGTGTTTCTCTGTAGTGTTTTTCGACCCAATCGACAAGTTGTTGATAGAGTGTCTCAGTTAGCAAGACATTTGGATGAATAGCCTTTATCTCCTCTTCGGTCAAAGGGACGCGTAGACGTAAACAGGCGGGACCCCCACCATTTTGCATGCTCTGCTTCAAGGGGCAGTATAGAACTTCATCAATTGGAGAGGGAGGTGTTTTGAGATAGGCGGCGACAGTGGGGTCCTCGAGGCATTCTTGAGGAGCAACCAGTAAGAGACTATTATCTTTTGTGCGGACGATTTGAGAGTTGAAAAGATATGTGGAGACAGCTTTCGCAACAGAGATGTCTTTGTTCATGACTATAATTGGATAAAAATTTTCAATTTTTTCGCCGAGATCAGCCAGTGTCATCGATGTATTTACGAAGGCTTTTTCATGGACGAAAAATAGATTTTCAAATCCGACGGAGATCACATCGTTATGAAACACTCCATCGTCAATCACATCGGGGTTTTGCGGCACAAAAAAGACGTTTTCGTGGTTGAGTTGGTGCAGACGGGCAATGGCTTGTGATGCAACTAGTGTTTGTCTTGCGGGAAATTTCTTTGGCCTTTGCCCGTAGACAAAAAGGTGGATTCCTCCTGAAAAACGGGTATGGTTGGCAGCACCTTCATCGCTCAAGGCCGGGGTTGAGGGGAGAGGGGGGTGATGGACGAAGAATCTTTTGTCGGCAAATATGTATCGCAAGAGCCGTTCAGTAAAGGGAGCTTCGATAGAGCGGTGAAGATTGGTGCACATGTTGGCAGGAGTGAAATGCACTTTATTGTTGGCTGTGTCACTTGAGGGAGCAACGGTGGCGGCATTGGCAGCCCACATTGCAGAAGCAGATGATGCGGCAATCATCAGCTCCGGTACATAGTGAGCTGTTTGCTCGATAACCTCTTCATAAGTTCCGCGAAAGCCCATGCGGCGCAGTAAGGGGGTAAATGGGCGTTCATGCGGAGGTAA
>JAJFMB010000235.1 GCA_021772355.1 Chlamydiota bacterium
TTAATGGCAAGATCTCAGACACCTCTGGCAGTCCTATTGAGCGTGGAATCATAACTCTTGAAGATGCTGACAGTCATGTAGTCGTAGCAACGGGCATCTCTGATCAAAGTGGCTCGTACCACTTACTTGATGTTCCTCCCGGCAATTTTATTATCAGTGCAAGTTCCCCTGATTTTGAAGGAGCCTCTTTTGGAGTTACCATCCAATCGAATACCCTAACCACTCTCAACTTTATTTTAACCCCGCTACCAGGAATTATTGTGGGGCAAATTCGAGATGTCACAACCGGCTTACCTATCCAGGGCGTTATCATTACTGTTGAAGTCATCCAAGGTGGTGTTGTCGTTGCCACTGGATCAACCGACACAAATGGCAATTACACGATTTCAGAGCTCCCTCCCGAAGAATATTCCTTTCGTGTGAATGCTCCTCACTTTCAAATCGCTGTCCTAGACAGCTCTGTTCAGTCCGATAAAACAACAATCCTTAATTTTGCTCTTACGCCACTTCCTGGCGTCCTTCAAGGGCGAGTGTTGGACGCAAAAACTCGAGACCCCATCCAAGGGGCGATCGTTAGAGTAGAAGTTCTCAAAGGAAGAGTTGTGGTAGAAACGGGGCTGACAGACACAGAAGGACGCTACCAAATTTCCTCTCTTCCTCCGGGTAAATATACGATTTGGGCTAGCGCAGCAGACTACCAACCGACTAAAGTTGAAACGACCATCTCCCCTAGCAAGTCCACGACTCTTAATTTTGCTCTCAACTCTTTACTGGGGGAAGTGGAGAAACGAATTCGTCACAAAATTCAATTTGATTAAAAAAACCTCTCATCTTACTGAAGAGGCAGACTACCAACCAATCTTTACTGAGAGAAGTAGAAAAACGAATTCGTCACAAAATTCAATTTGATTAAAAAAAAAGCCCCTCTCATCTTAGTGACGAGAAGGGCTAGAGACATCAACGATGAGTCTTGGGTTAAGACGCCAAGACTGCAAGAATCAAGAGAGCGACAATATTGACGATCTTGATCAACGGGTTGATAGCAGGTCCTGCCGTATCTTTGTACGGATCACCAACGGTATCACCGGTAACAGCAGCCATATGAGCTTCTGATCCCTTGCCACCGAAGTAACCTTCCTCGATACGTTTCTTTGCATTATCCCATGCTCCACCACCTGAAGTCATAGAGAGACCGACAAACAATCCTGTCACCACCACACCGAGCAACATCGCTCCGATCGTAGTGAAGGCCTCTGCCTGACCGATCGTGTAAGTCATCAGAATATAAATCACAATCGGTGCTAATACGGGAATCAAGGAGGGCAATACCATTTCTTTAATTGCCGACTGCGTCAAGATATCAACAGCACGTGCATAATCCGGTTTTGCTGTGCGTTCCATAATCCCAGGAATTTCCTTAAATTGGCGACGCACTTCCTCGACAACAGCTCCTGCAGCTTTGCTCACAGCCATCATGCTGATTCCACCAAAAAGGTAAGGAATCAATCCACCCAAGAACAGGCCGATCACAACGTAAGCACTTTGCAGTTCAAACTGACATTTGTGCTGAGGAAAGTAGTGAGTCAAATCTTCAAGGAAAGCAGCAAATAGAACGAGTGCTGCGAGTCCGGCAGAGCCGATCGCGTATCCTTTCGTAACAGCTTTTGTAGTGTTTCCTACTGAGTCAAGAGCATCAGTTGTCTTACGCACATTTTCTGGCAATTCAGCCATTTCAGCAATGCCGCCTGCATTATCTGTAACAGGTCCGTAAGCATCTAATGCAACAATCATACCGGCCAGCGCCAACATCGTTGTTGCCGCGATGGCAATACCGAAAAGGTCGGCATTGATATAGGAGACGAGGATACCGAAGCAGATCACCAACACAGGAAGCGCTGTTGCTTCCATGGAAATGGCTAGTCCCTGAATAATATTAGTTCCGTGTCCCTTTGTCGACGCTTCGGCAATACTTTTTACAGGTCGATAACAAGCCAATGTGTAGTACTCGGTAATCCACATGATTAACCCCGTAACCACCAATCCTGTGATAGCACAGTAAAACAGGTTCAAACCTGTAAATTCAGTTCCACCTGCACTAAATGTCGTATCAAAGCCTAATAAGTAGTTCGTCACAAATCCAATTAAGATCAATGAAATGAAAGCTGTGGAATACACCCCTTTATAGAGGGCACCCATAATATTTTCACTCTTACCGAGACGCACAAAGAACGTTCCAACTATAGAAGCTAGTATGCAAACCGCGCCGATCATCAGAGGATATAACATCATCTGATCAAGAAGAGCTCCGCTGAAATAAACACCGGATAAAAGCATTGTTCCAACAATCGTCACCACATAGGTTTCAAAGAGATCGGCAGCCATCCCGGCACAATCTCCAACGTTATCACCCACGTTATCTGCAATAACAGCAGGATTGCGTGGATCATCTTCTGGAATCTGTGCTTCAACTTTTCCGACAAGATCAGCGCCGACATCAGCTCCTTTTGTGAAGATACCGCCACCTAGGCGAGCAAAAATTGAGATCAAAGATGCTCCAAATC
>JAJFMB010000236.1 GCA_021772355.1 Chlamydiota bacterium
AGGGGGTGAAAAACTGTATTGTGGACTACACTACAGACTTGGCTGCGATAGAGTTTTCTCCACGCTATCTCTCCAAGGAAAAAATTCTGACGATCATTCGTTCCCTCGGATATGATCCTCAACTTTTACATGAGCGGCAAAAAAAGGCAGTGTCTTTTTCGCTTAACTTACGCTTCATTATTGCAGCCTTCTGTTCTTTGAACATCATGATGTTTGCCTATCCCTTATATGTGCAGGATTTCGCTGGTAATCAGCATGATTTTGGCATGACTTTTGTATGGCTCTCTTTTTTTCTTTCTCTTCCGGTTTTGGGGTATTGCGCTTTTCCAATCTATCAACGATTTTTTAATAGTATGCGCATCGGATATCTTGGCATGGAAACGCTTGTTGTGATGGGCATATCTGCATCTCTTTTTGTCTCTCTCTATTCGTTATTCTATGGGGGCACACATGTTTACTTTGATTCGATGTCGGTGATTATCACATTTGTTTTATTGGGAAAAATTATCGAAGCACGAGCTAAGTTTTCAACTAAGGACGCCTTATTGCGGCTCGCCCTTGCTGTTCCGAGAAAAGGGAGGAAGCGGTTTGAAGACGGAGCGTGTCGCTTTGTTTTGATGAAAGAAATCAAAGTTGGAGACGAAATTCTCGTACTAACCGGGGAAAAAATTGTTTTGGATGGTGTGGTCATCGAAGGGAAGGGATTGTGTGATGAATCTCTAATGACGGGAGAATCGGTCCCTATCAACAAAACAAACGGAAGTGATGTTGTAGGGGGAACGATCCTGCAACATGGGCAGCTTGTTTTTCAGGTGACCCGCTCTCCTGATGAGACAGCGTTGCACAAGATATTGGAGATGGTTCAGTGCGATATGGGACACAAAACAAGCTACGTGAGGGCGGCTGATGCAGTTGTGCGAGGATTTGTTCCTTTTGTGATTGCATTTGCGTTTGTTGTCGGTCTTTTGTGCTTTTTCTTTTCAATTCACAACCCGAATATGGGGGTAGTTGAAACAGCGTGGATGAGGGCGATTGCTGTGATGTTGATTTCTTGTCCCTGTGCTGTTGGAATCGCAGCACCTATTGCGGAAGCGGGAGTTATAAACGGGATGGCAAAGTTAGGTGCGATCTTGAGAAATCGCGGCTGCATGCCTTATCTGGGTCATGAAACTGTTGTCGTATTTGACAAAACCGGAACATTGACGGATGGCTGTTTTCAAGTTATTGACGGCCTGGCTACTTTGACTACTGCTGACAAGGCTTTTCTCAAGGGAATGACTGCGCGTTCGACACATCATATTGCTAAGGCAATTTACGATACTATTAATGAACCAGAGAATTTTCCTGTTCAAATGGAAGAATTTGCAGGGAAGGGAATTCGAGCACATTTCGATGATGAGTGTTTTCTTCTTGGCTCTCAATCTTTTTTATGTGAGCAAGGTGTTGAAGTTTCCCAAGCCCTCAGTCAACCTTTGTCCTGTGTCGGTTTTGCTAAAAGTGGAAAGCTCCTTACTATCTTGTATCTTGGTGATAGAGTTAAACCGGAGGCGAAGAATCTTGTGGAATCATTTAGCAATGTAAAAACAGTTCTTCTATCAGGGGATCACCATAATGTTGTTAAAAAAGTGGCGGAACAATGTGGTGTTGACGAGTGGTACGCTCACTGCTCCCCATTGGAAAAAAGGGAATTTATTGAGCAGCAAAAAAAGAAGGGAGAGTGGGTGGCTATGGTTGGTGATGGTATCAACGATGCTCCGGCTCTTACAAGCGCGCATATAGGTATTTCAGTGGTGAGTGCTACAGACATTTCCATTCAAGTTTCCGACCTATTATTGACAACAGAGCGTTTAACTATCATTACAAAGTTGCGAGAGCTCGCTGTTAAAGGACAACGAGTCATTAAACAGAATTTGTTTTGGGCTTTCTTTTATAATACAATAGGAATCGGACTTGCCGCATGGGGCAGTCTGACACCACTCTACTCCGCCAGTGCTATGGTGGTGAGCAGTCTGATTGTGATTTTTAATGCTCGCAGAATTAGTTCGTCGGCACAGGACAAATAAAGATGGTTATTCCCAGTTGAGGATAATTTTTCCTGATTGTCCTGACATCATAACATCAAATCCTTCTTGAAAATCATCCACAGGAAAGTGGTGTGTGATGATGGGATTTAGGTCTAGTCCGCTTTCGAGAAGATGGGACATCTGATGCCATGTAGAAAAAATTTCTCGGCCGTAAATGCCCTTAATTGTCAGCATTTTGAAGATTACCAAATCCCAATCGATGATGCTGCCGGGAGGAAGAATCCCAAGAAGGGCAATTTTTCCGCCATGCCGTATTTTTTCGAGAAGAGTTGATAGTCCTGCCTGAGTTCCTGACATTTCAAAGCCTACAGTAAAGCCGTGTGTGATGCCTATGGATGTCATGACATCATCTAATGAGGCTTTCGAGATGTTGATGCCGGTTGTGGCTCCCATTTCTCTTGCCAGATCAAGGCGGTAGTCATTAAGGTCTGTTACAACGATATGTCGTGCCCCCGCTTTTTTTGCGATAGCAGCCGACATGATTCCGATGGGACCGGCACCTGTGATGAGGACATCTTCCCCTAGCAAGTTGAATGAGCCGGCAGTATGCATAGCGTTGCCGAAAGGATCAAAAATAGAGGCTAGGTCATCACTAACTGAGTCGGGAAGTGGAAAAACATTTTCTGCCGGGATGGTAAAAAATTCAGCAAAGCAGCCGTGCCGATGGACACCGACACCAAGTGTTTCAACACAAAGGTGACGATCACCATTTCGGCAATTGGGGCATTGACCGCATGTAATATGTCCCTCTCCGCTGACACGCATTCCCACTTCTAGTCCGTGCACATTTTTTCCAAGAGCGGCTATTTCTCCCATAAACTCATGGCCAATGACCATCGGTGTCGGGATAGTTTTTTGCGCCCAAAGGTCCCATTTATAGATGTGGACATCCGTACCGCAAATTGACGTTTTGCGTGTCTTGATTAAGACTTCATTGTCTGCAGGGATTGGTTTTGGAACATCCTCTAACCACAAGCCTTCTTTCGGTTCTTTTTTTACCAGTGCTTTCATTGTTAAACTCAAATTATATATTTAATCGATTAACTATTTTAAATGATTCAGTATTTTAAAAACAGTGTATTTTTTTAAGGAACCAACGAACTTACCTGTTTGCAATACTTTTCCTCAAATCAAAATATTTGGCATTTGTGATTGCAAGATCTCGATATTTTGACTATGATTCCTTTTTTTTAGATTTCATGGAGAATTGTGATGAAATTATTGCTTTCAAAGCCGAGAGGGTTTTGCGCCGGCGTTGTTCGAGCAATTGAGACTGTAGAAAAAGCCTTGGAATTGTGGGGAGCTCCGATTTATGTCAAACATGAGATTGTTCATAACCGTCATGTTGTTGAGGGGTTGAGACAAAAAGGGGCAATTTTTATCGAGGATATAGCACAAGTTCCAGAAGGTGCTCGCTTGATATATTCTGCTCACGGTGTTTCACCTGAAGTGAGAG
Organism: Chlamydiota bacterium; assembly: GCA_021772355.1. Lineage (GTDB taxonomy): Bacteria > Chlamydiota > Chlamydiia > Chlamydiales > JAJFMB01 > JAJFMB01. Next base: position 3,541 of record JAJFMB010000236.1, read on the forward strand.
AACAGGCAAAGCAGAGAAAACTCATTGAGATAGATGCGACGTGTGGTCTTGTGACGCGTGTGCATTCTGCTGTTAAGCGTTTTGCTGACAAAGGTTATAAGATCGTCCTAATTGGGCATAAAAATCACGTTGAAATTATTGGGACGGCCGGAGAGGCACCTGAAGTGACGACTATTGTCGAGTCTGTTTCTGATGTCGATGCACTTAATTTTGATATAGATGAAAAAATATTTTACATTACTCAAACCACGTTAAGCTTGGATGATGTTAAGGAGATTACGGTTGCGTTGACTGAAAAATATCCTCAAGTGGAAACGTTGCCAAGCTCGTCTATTTGCTATGCAACAACGAACCGTCAGGTTGCGTTGCGTAATATCATTAAAGAGACTGATTTGATCTTGGTCGTTGGCGACCCGCAAAGTTCTAACTCAAATCGTCTGCGAGAATTGGGTAGTAAGAGAGATGTTCCATCGTATTTAATTAACAATGAAAATGAGATTGATCCTGAATGGCTCCAAGGTGTTGAAACAATTGGCTTAACTGCCGGTGCATCGACTCCTGAAGGTATTGTTCAAAGTGTAATCAAGAAATTAGTGCAACTTGGCGTCTCTGATGTAGAAGATGTGGAATATACTCAAGAAAACGTGATGTTCCAACTTCCAAAACCTATTATTAATGCTGAATTTGCTCGATCAACGAATTAGAGGTGGTAGATGTATCAAGTCTTATGGAAATTAGGAATGTTTTTAGTTCCGCTTTTGCCAGTGTATGCAGGATGCGGAGGGCCTATAAACTTGAATATGCAAGCAGATTTTTATGCGGGATATCGTGAAGATAGTTCTAACTGGAACATAGCCGGAATAAATGGTGAGCCAAACATCCTTTCTGAACTTGAGTGGAAAGATATCAAAATCAAGCAAGTTGGTACTAATGTCAGGATTACGGGTTGCGGTAGTCTATATCTTCGAGGGTTTGCTGATTATGGGTGGATTTATAAAGGGCACAATCAAGATTCCGATTACTGGGGTAACGATCGAACTGATGAATTTGCTCGCTCGATCAATCAGGCAGGTCGGGGAGAGGTATATGATATTTCAATAGGTGGAGGATATCAAATCTTTCGTTTATGCGGGCTCGCTATTGCTCCTGTCGGTGGTTATGGTTATATGCGACAGCATTTACACATGTATGATGGCATAGAGGTTATTAATGCCGAGCATCCAGAATATGAGGGGCAAGAAATTCCTGGTCTTGATAGCACATATCGCAACCGTTGGAAAGGTCTTTGGACCGGAGTGGATGTTTCGTTTCTTTGTGGCCCACTTCAGTTTTACGGTGAGTGGGAGTATCATTGGACTCATTTTGATGGAACAGGTAACTGGAATCTTCGTAGAGATTTTTGTAGCCCGCTTTTGGATCATGCAAATGGCCATGGAACCCGTGTAGGAGGAAATCTTTATTATTTCTTCTGTTCTTGTGTTTCGCTCGGAATTGGGGTTGAATATTGGACGTTTTGTGCTGAAAATGGGGATAGTAACGTTCAGATGTATGTCGATCTTCTCGATGAGAATGGAAATGTCTTACAGAAAAATATTAAATATTGGGCGAAAACACCCTTTAACGAGGTTAATTGGCACTCTTTTCGATTGAATGGAATTTTGTCAGTCTCTTTTTAATTATCTTGAGTAGACATTGAAAATATGTTATGATCATGCTGTTATTTTGAGAGATAAAACATATGGGAAAATCCCCCTCGCGTACCCCTAGAGGTTACGATGGAGTTGGTTGTACGAACCAACATGTAAGTGATATTTTACCAAAAGTTCTAAAAGGAATTCATAAACATGCTCAAGATCAGTCATTGCTGATTTTATCTGCATGGTCAACGATAATAGGGCCTCAACTAGCTCCTATGACCAAGGCAGTTATGTTTAAGGAAGGCGTATTGATGGTTAAGGTAAAAAATTCAACGTTATATAGTTTGCTTGTGCGTCACGATAAGCCTAAGCTTTTAGGTCGACTACGAGCACAATTTCCTAAGGTGGACATCAAAAATATCGACTTTCGCATTGGATAAGAGGTTTTTATGAGTAATGAGTCAATTGTTGAAGAGGAGCCCCAGGTTGTTATGAAAGAAAAAGAGTACGAATCCAGTTCAATCACAGTTTTGGAAGGGTTGCAAGCCGTACGAGAAAGACCCGGGATGTATGTCGGTGATACCGGCAGCAACGGCCTTCATCAGCTCGTTTATGAAGTTGTTGACAACTGTATTGATGAGGCAATGGCAGGGTACTGCTCGGCAATTTATGTAACGCTTCACAAAGATAACTCTGTCACAGTCGAAGATGATGGTAGAGGTATTCCGGTTGGAAAACACGAACAAGAGTCAAAGAAGCTGGATCGAGAGGTTTCAGGACTTGAAGTAGTAATGACGGTACTGCACGCAGGGGGAAAATTCGACAAAGACACCTATAAAGTTTCCGGCGGACTTCACGGAGTTGGTGTTTCGTGTGTTAATGCTCTTTCTAAGCGTTTGCTTGTTCAGGTCTTCAAAAACAATAAAATCTATGAGATGGAGTTTTCCAAAGGGAAAGTATCAGAACTCCTTAAAGTTGTTGGAGAATCGCAGAAAAGAGGAACAAAAATCACGTTCTGGCCCGATGATGAGATCATGACCGAAACGGTTTATGACTATGATATCCTGACGAAGCGTCTGCGTGAGCTGGCCTTCCTTAATAAGGGTATTAACATCTACTTCCACGATGAGCGTCATGATGATAAAGATGATGTCAATTTCTGCTATAGCGGCGGTCTTGGCTCTTTTGTGAATTACTTAAATGAAAACAAAGAAATTCTCTTTCCGACACCTTTGTATTTTCATGGAGAAAAGCAAGGAGACGATGGACCAATCGATGTGGAAATCGCCCTTCAATGGAATTCAGGTTATAATGAGTCTGTCTACACTTACGTCAACAATATTTCTACGAGACATGGCGGAAGTCATTTTACAGGATTCTCTACAGCTCTAACACGTGTGCTCAATAATTACATCAAAGGTCAAAATCTACTCAAGAATGATAAGATTTCGATATCCGGTGAAGATATGCGTGAAGGATTAACAGCTGTTGTGTCTGTTAAAGTCGCCAACCCTCAATTTGAAGGACAGACAAAGCAGCGTTTAGGGAATAGCGACGTAGGCTCCGTTGTTCAACAGGTTGTTGGTGAAGAGCTTTCTATATTTCTCGACGAAAATCCGGCAATTGCGCGTACGATTTCTGAAAAGGCCATACTAGCTGCAAAAGCGCGTGAAGCAGCACGTAAAGCAAGGGAACTTACATTACGCAAATCTGCCTTAGATAGTGCTCGTTTGCCAGGTAAACTGACTGATTGCCAAGAGAAAAATCCGGAAAAATGTGAAATCTACATCGTTGAGGGTGATTCTGCGGGAGGATCGGCCAAACTTGGACGAGATCGCCGTTTTCAAGCAATTTTGCCAATTCGAGGTAAAATCCTCAATGTTGAGAAATCGCGATTGGAAAAGGTACTGCAAAACCAGGAAGTGGGAACCATGATTTCTGCTTTGGGATGTGGCATCGGAAAGGATAACTTTCAAATCGAAAAACTGCGCTATCACAGAATCATTATTATGACGGATGCTGACGTTGACGGCTCTCATATTCGTACGTTATTGCTTACGTTCTTCTATCGCCATATGCCGCTACTGGTAGAAAATAATTTTGTATATATTGCTCAACCACCTTTATATCGTGTCTCCAGGAAGAAAACGAGTCGCTATATTCACTCAGAAAAAGAGATGAGTGATTACCTCTTAAGCTTGGGAATTAGTGACGTAAAACTAAAACTTACTGACAAGACCGAAGCCATGGATGAGGCTACTGCTAAAGCTTTTGTTGATACTATCTTAGAAATTGAATCCTTTGTCTCTCGCTTGGAAAAGAAGGGTATCACTTTTAGAGAATTTATCACTGCTAGAAATGAAGCAGGTGTTTTACCTCGTTTTCAGATTGAGCTTACAAATGAAACCCGGTTTGCCTACTCTGCCGATGAGTTTGAGGAACTGAGAAAATCTGATGCCGAGGCTCAAGCTGCTCGCCACCAAGAAACTCTTGACTCGATCCCTGAAGAGGAACTTACTGACGAGGTTCGCATCTTTAAGCCGAAACGTCTGCATTTTATCGAGCTGTATGAAGAAGATTTTCTCAAACAACTCTTCGCATCCATAGAGGGTTTTGGTTTTCATTTAGATCAATATCTGATCCCTAACGGGACTCTTGTGGAAATCATCGAAGATAATGACAATGTTACGACTTGTTACACTTTGAAAGAAGTTATTGAGTTCCTGCACCTAAATGGGCGCAAAGGAATCGAAATACAGCGGTACAAAGGTTTGGGTGAGATGAACGCGGATCAACTGTGGGATACAACCATGAATCCCGAAGTACGCACTTTGGTTCAAGTCACTGTTCCAGATATTGTCGCAGCAGATCAGATGTTTACGATGCTCATGGGAGAAGCAGTTCAACCCAGACGCGCTTTTATTGAACAACACGCCCTCTCTGTTAAAAATCTAGATGTTTAGGAGTCCATAATGCCACAATCGCCACATGAGACGATTTTAACACGTAATGTTGAAGATGAAATGCGCGAAAGCTATTTGCGCTATTCAATGTCCGTTATTATTTCACGTGCTCTACCTGATGTAAGAGATGGATTAAAACCCTCACAGCGCCGAATTTTATACGCCATGCGACAGTTAAATCTCTCTCCAGGAGGCAAACATCGTAAGTGCGCCAAAATATCCGGTGATACTTCCGGTGATTACCACCCTCATGGTGAACAGGTCATTTACCCTACCTTAGTACGGATGGCTCAGAATTGGGCGATGCGCTACAACTTGGTAGATGGTCAAGGAAACTTTGGCTCAGTTGACGGTGACCCTCCTGCTGCAATGCGTTATACTGAAGCGAGATTAACGACAGCTTCTGTTCAATTGATGGAAGATTTGGACAAAGAAACTGTCGATATGATTCCAAACTACGATGAAACGAAGAAAGAACCTGTCGTTTTTCCCGCCAAATTTCCCAATCTGCTTGCTAATGGCTCTTCCGGGATTGCCGTCGGAATGGCGACAAATATACCTCCACACAATCTTGTGGAACTCATTAATGCCACCTTGCTTGTTATAGAAAATCCACAAACGACTGTTGATGAAATCATGGGTGTCATGCCTGGACCTGATTTTCCGACAGGAGGTGTTATATGCGGGTACCGAGGAATAAAGGAAGCATATCACACCGGCAGAGGAAAAATTACACTACGTGCTGTCATTCGGATAGAGGACCAAGAGCAATATCCCGATCGCCAACGTTTAGTCGTCGATGAAATTCCTTATAACGTCAACAAATCTCGTCTTATTGAGCACATCGCAAACTTAGTCAATAATAAGCAGATGACAGGAGTTTCAGATATTCGTGATGAATCCGATAAGGATGGAATGCGTATTGTTCTGGAATTGAAAAGAAACGAAATTCCTGAGGTGACGATCAACCAACTTTATAAATTCACAGATATGCAGGTGACGTTTGGTTGTAATATGCTTGCTCTTGAGAAAGGGCTTCCCCGCACTTTGAATGTCAAGCAGATGATTACCGGTTGGGCAGAGCATAGAATTGAAGTCGTGCGACGTCGTACCCGCTTTGAACTGAAGAAAGCAGAAGCAAGAGCGCATATTCTCGAAGGTTATCTTAAGGCTATTGATAATCTTGATGAGGTTGTGCGTATTATCCGCGCGAGCAACAACCGTGACGAAGCTCGTATCGAGCTGATCGGTCGCTTTGAGTTTACGGATAAGCAAGCAAATGCTGTTCTTGACTTACGCCTTTATCAATTAACAGGGCTTGAGCACGAAAAGATCAACCAAGAGTATCAAGACCTCTTGAAAAAGATCGAACACTTACGCGCAGTTCTCGCTAACGAATCGATGGTACGTGATATCATTAAAGATGAACTCGCTGATGTACTTAAAACTCAAAAGTCCCCTCGTAAAACGCAGATCATTGCTGCAGAACACGAAGTTGACATGGAAGATTTGATTGCTAACGAACCTGCGATCATTACCATTTCACAAGATGATTATGTTAAGAGAATGCCTATCGACACCTTCCGAGAGCAGCGTCGAGGCGGTGTTGGAGTCGCTGGTATGCAACTCAAACGAGAAGATGACACCATAAAAGGACTCTTCGTTGCCGATGCGCATGATTACCTTATGATATTTACGAATCTAGGAAGAGTGTACTGGTTAAAAGTGTGGCAGATCCCCGAAATTGGGCGCAAATCCAAAGGTAAACCTTTGATCAACCTCCTTGAAGACTTCCGTCCAGAGGAAAACATTGCTACAATTATGCCGGTGTCAGACTTTAAGCAAAAAGCCTTTGTCCTTATGGCAACGCGTAAAGGTGTTGTTAAAAAGACTGAACTTGAAGCCTTTAGCCACCCACGTCGTAAAGGAATTTGGGCTCTTGACATTGTAGAAGGTGATGAAGTTGTCTATGCCGGACTTGTTCGCGAAGAGCAACAGGTGATGTTGTTTACTCACCTTGGAATGGCTGTACGTTTCGACCAAGACAAAATCCGCCCAATGGGACGGATGGCACGCGGAGTGCGCGGTGTTTCATTACGCAGAGAAGATGATTACATCGTAAGTTGTGAAGTTGTTGATGGTACCGAGTCTGTACTCATTGTGTGTGAAAACGGTTATGGTAAGCGCTCTGAAGTTGAAGAGTTCCGTCAAACTAATCGCGGAGGCGTTGGTGTTCGCTCCATTATTACAAGCGAGCGAAACGGCGATGTCGTGGGAGCATGTTGTGTGACAGACCAAGATAGTATGTTGTTCATGTCTTCGACAGGGCAAACCATTCGCATTAGCATGAAGGATGTACGGGTGATGGGGCGTAGCACACAAGGTGTTCGCTTAGCCAATCTTCGTGAAGAAGATAGGGTCGTTGCCATTCAAAAGCTGGAAGGTGATCTTTCCGACGAAAGTGCTGAAGGAGAAGAGCTCACTACAGAGAATGGAGAAGCGGTAGATATTGAAGATGTGGTAGAACCGATCGAAACACAAGAGACTGAGCTGGAGTAAAGCAAAAAAATGGTCAAAACTTCGCTCTTTGTTACCTTCGAAGGCGGTGAAGGAGCAGGTAAGACGACTCTAATGGATCGCTTACAGAGCACGCTTAAGTCCAAGGGCTTTGATGTTCTCAGAACACGAGAGCCCGGCGGCACTTCCTTAGGCGATAAAATCCGAGAAATACTGCTAAACCCCGATCCATTGCTCACTATTGGGCCAAAAGCGGAACTATTTCTCTTTTTGGCACAAAGAGCACAGCATATTGAACAAGTCATACAACCCGCTCTTTCCCAAGGTAAAATTGTCTTATGTGATCGCTTTACCGATTCTAGCGTGGTGTACCAGGGTAAGGCGCGCCATCTTGGAATGGATTTCGTCCAGCAATTAAGTGCAACAGCTCTAGGAGATATCTCTCCTGAACTCACCTTCTTTCTCGATGTCGATCCCTCCGTAGGATTAACGCGCACACGCGATACCGATAAAGAGAATGCCCTTAAAGGCGATCAAGACCGCATTGAAGGAGAAGGTCTTTCCTTTCACCAGCTCGTACGAGAGGGATTTCATCACATTGCGAAAGACAACCCCAACAGATGCACTATCATTGACGCCATGCAATCCAAAGAACAGGTCTTTGAACAAGTCTACCCACTCATTCTAAAAGTCCTGGAGAAGAAGCATGATTGAGGCATTTTCTCATTTGATCGGCAATGACCCCATTAAAGGGTATCTTACGCGCATGATCGAGCGCGACGCTGTGGGGAATGCATTGCTTTTTTCCGGTCCTGACGGCGTGGGAAAACGTCTCTTTGCAGAAGCGTTTGCAGGAGTGCTTCTTGGAACTCCGGATATTTTACATCACCCCGATGTCCACATCTATCGCCCTGAAGGTAAAGTTGGATTACATAGCATCGAATCAATGCGGCAGTTTAGCGAGCAAGTTTATCTTTCCTCTTATAAAAGTCCTTGGAAAATTTTTATCATCCACGATGCCGATCGGATGTTGACCTATAGTGCAAATGCCCTGTTAAAAACCTTCGAAGAACCGAGCCCCGACAGTATTATTCTACTTATCTCTCACGCTCCGGAATCGTTACTTTCAACGGTAGTCTCTCGTTGCCGTCACATTCCGTTTCAGCCTATAGAAGAAGCTGAGATTGCCCGCTTTCTACAAGAACAAAAGGGGATTGAAGCTGAAGCTGCCGAACAGTACGCCTCATTTTCTCATGGATCGCTTGGTTCTGCCCTGCAAATTGCCTCTGGAACTCACAATGAAGCGAAACAAATCATCACAGACACTTTGATACAGGGAAAGGTGTCCGATTATGCCCAGTTATCACAACTTGCCAAGCGACTCAGCGAGACTCTCGAGAGCGAAGAGGGAGATGGCTTACGCTCTGAGCACTATAAAGGGGATTTTAAAGATCTTAGTTCCTTTCAGCAAAATGCCATTAACAAAGAAATCGATGGCGCGCTACGGATGAAAAAAAAGAAAGAGGCGACTTCCCTTTTCCTCTACATCCTCTCTTGGTACCGCGACATTACCCTGCTTCAAATAGGTGCCGATCCTCGTTATCTTTTTCACAAAGATAAACAACAAGACCTACAAATGATGAAAGAAAAAGAGGCAACCCACACCCTCGAATTCATCCAAAAGGCCGTCCAGGAAAGTCTTTTGGCCTACGAGAGGTCCACATCCCTCAATCTCTGCCTTGAGAATTTATTTCTTAAGATGGGGATTCTTTAGAATATGACAAAAAAATCAAGCTTGATACCTGAACTTAAAGTTCTCAATTTTAAAAAAAGCCTAGATTTCTATACCCGCTTGGCAGGGTTTAAAATCCTCTACCAACGCTCTGAAGATGATTTTGCTATGCTGGAAATAAACGGCGCACAAGTAATGATCGAAGAGTTTTCTGAAAAAAATCGCACTTGGTTAGCGGGACCAATCGAAAAGCCGTTTGGTCGAGGCATGCACCTTCAGATCGAAGTGGATAATGTTCAAAACCTCTACCGGAGTTTCACAACGGCCAATTATCCCATTTTCTTTGAAATGGAGGAAAAGCGCTACCGTATAGGGGATCATGAAACATGCCAAAAACAATTTTTAGTTCAAGATCCCGACGGCTATCTGCTCAGGTTTATGGAAACTTTAAAAGAGTGATGACCGACGTGCCGGGGTCATTTTCTCGTTGACAGCAAGGATCTCTAAAAGTTACCGTTTCACTCAAAAAAAGGACTTTCTATGTCTGCCGTTGCTTCTACTTTCCATCCGGAAATTTCCCCAGCATCTATTCGCTTTAACGCATTTATCGGACGAAGTTACGATCACAAGAGAAAGGAGTGGCGCTCTGCGAGTCTATTAGAAACAGCACTTCGAGCATTATTTTCTGTGTATTCATTTATCGATTCTATTGAAACGGCCTGCCTCAAAAGGTCTTGGAAAGCGGTTACGAAACTCGATATTTTACCTGAAAAAATCACTCAAGATATTGATCAACATTTCGTAGATTCAAGAATGACGAAACATCCACTCCATCCTGTTGCAGAGTCAATCTCCCGTATTTTTGCCAGAATGCATCAGGAAAAAAATGGAAAGACCTTCCTTATCAAGGAGAATCCCAATTACAGTATCTTCGAGATCAAAAATGACAAGAAAGAGACCATAGGCACTATGGTTCGCCACGGCTTTGGAAAATGGGATTTATATGCAGGGGCAGAAAAGAAATTCATCTGTCATAATGATGATGTGTCAGAGGCAACTGAAGAAAACAAAGATGTCGCCCATGTCAAAGAAGTTACGTACTATAGCAAAAATGATGACTATCAAAGTGACTATTATTGGCCAGGAATACGGCGTGTACAATACAGCGTCTTTGAGGGGGATTATCCCGCACCTTCTTTTACTTTCGAAAAAGAGGGTGATGAGATCTCATTCGTTGCTCGGGATGCTTTGACACGTCAAATACAAGCAGTCGCCCTTTGGCAAAGAGGTAAGCTTCAGGAATGGTCAGTGATGTTGACAAACCCCAGCTATTGGGGAAAAGATTTGTCGAATTATTCAGCTTTTCAGCAGAAAGAGTCCAAACTCGATTTTCTCATGTGCGCTCTTCTCAAGCACAGCCAAAAACATATTTGGGCCGGAGATTATGAACGCGAATCATATATCAGTCACTATAATCCCAAAGTTCACATATAGGTTATTCTTTAAAACGGCGAAGTTCGGTAGAAGGTCTTGTGGAACTGCTTATCTTCTTTGATAGTGTAAGAGTGCTTTTTAAGAAAGTCGCGCACATCTGACAGTTCTGCAAGGGATGAAGAAAGCTTTATTTCTTTGCAAGTAGGGGATTTTGCTGCTGCATCTAGGAGTTTGAAGAGGCTTTGAGGGTTAATAAAAGGGGATCCTTTACTGGGTTTATTTATGCGTTTAACTTTGCCTGAAAAATAGTCATCCAATGGAAATGGTTTATTTTCTTTCAGATAATGCCGGTGAGCTACATTGATGTGACGATAATAAAGATTAAGATCATCTAAACAAATAGGAAGCTCATTGCCGTCTAACTTTTCAAGGAAAGTATCGAGAGGGAAGGCTCCGGGTTCTTCGTCTTTTTTGATATAGTCTTTTAAATCCGTTACGTTCCCTATAGCCGCTAAATCGGCATAATTTAGGTCCAAACATTTTGCGTCTGGAGCCAGCTCGGCAAATACATCGGCAACTTCTTCTGTGATCTGGGGTTGGCGCAGCAGTTGGCCAACGTAAGATTGAAAGGCATCCATGTGGCGGTTTAAGCCTTCTGTCTCTAATAAAAAGGTTTGATAGGGAGACTCTGTCCGTATTTCGCCTCGAATTAGCCATTCGATGGGATTCCACAGTACGATTTTTAAGACGGTTGCGATGACTGAAGGGATTGAAGTTATAAGCCTAAAACATTTATTGAAAACAGATTCACTTTTCCTTGTTTTTGCAAATTGGAGGGCTTTTAAAGCTGCTGCACGGGTTGACTGCGGGGAAACATGTTTAGAATGGAATGGTTTGATGGATCTAAGTTCGGTTCTTTCGTTATATTCAGCATGCTCTACACGGGGCTGGGCAGGTTTAGCTAAAGTTTTTTTATACTTCTTGATTTCATCTCTTAAGGTAGAAGCTTTATCAAAGAGTTGAGAGTAATGCTTGGCTTGAGTGGAATCGCGTGATCTAAGCTGATATTGCAGGTCGCTGATTACCCTGCACAAACGCTTGACATCTCGATTAAAGAGGGATACTTGGTCATAATGCTCTGGAGTATCGTCATTAACAGTTTGAAGGGAATTAAAATATTCTTTTACCGTAGAGTCGATGAGAGTTTCAAAATGATTTCCTAGAGCTGAAGGGTGGGGATTACTTATTTCCTGCGATTGAAAATATGAGAAGGAAGCGGTGCCTTTTTTGAGCTGCAAGCAACCATCTTTTACATCGATGGTATCGCTGCACTCTAGACTCATTTCCCTTAGAATAGTAAAATTATTATTATAACGTTCGGTTAGTGTTGACATTGGGGACCTGTATTTTTTTTATATAGCAATTTATCTTATCATAATAATTAATAAAATTCAACTATAATTATAACCTGTCTTTTAAATGTCCAAATGTCAGGCTTGACCCTAAAGATGATAGGTTAGTCCAATCGTCACTGTGTGCTTTTTAAGAGAGGTTTCTGAGTTTATTTTGAGGCCATCGATAGCTGTTCCGTAGGGAGTGATGGTATTTTGACTGCCATGGATGCAGAGGTCGTTATAATTGGTGTAGATGTAGTCCATGGTAAGGCCCATGCAGTAGTAAAATAGGTATTCGGCTCCGAATCCTAAGCGCAGGGCAGCGACATGCTTCTGCTCGTGCAGCGGTAAAAATTGTGAAACACTTGCCGGGGGTTCAAATGATGACTCATCGCTGTAGGAGCCCCGAGCTTTTAGTTTGGTCTCGAACTGATTGAAAGCGACGCCAATCCGTCCATAGATGAGGGCGCAGTTGTAAAAAGAGAAGCCCGGTTTTAGATCGATTCCATATTCTGCAATGCGACATTTTGTGCGTATTTTGGTATTGAGAGCTTTTTCAACAATGGCAAATTCATCGGGATTAGTGCGGTCGATAAAATTTAACGCTCCGGAGATATCGTTTTTACTCTTTAAGTGAAACTGGGAGAAATTGACAAATCCTTCAGCTCCTACATATGCCCAGCAAAAGTTCAATCCATAGCCTGCAAACAGGGAGCCTGTAATAGTAGCTTCATTTTGATCTAACCACTGTGTGTTCGAAGTCGTATCTGCTTCATCGAGAAAGAGATTGAAATAGGAGATCGAATTTTTGTTATGGCCATTTGCCAGATTGAGTTGGATACCGCTATTAGCTCCCATGTAGAAGCCTTGAAAGGCATATGCACTGTTTAAGCAGATAAGCATTAATAGTACCAACGATTTTATTTTCATAGAAAACTCCTGTTTAGCTCGAGAGATTAGTACAGAAGGGAATTAACTGCGATTCTTTTTGCATGGCGCCTGCTCTATTCTCTTGATCAATTCAGGTCTTGGTGCTAAAAGAAAATCAATAAATCATTTAATAGCGTGTTTATCAGATCATGTACATCTTTGATGTTTTTACGCTTTTGCTTATCTTTGCAGCGATTTTCAGCTATTTAAATTCCCGTTTCAAAGCGCTCCCTCCTACAGTCGGCTTCATGGTGGGGTCGTTGTTGATCGCGTTGACGTTGATCGGATTTCAAGCGATGGGATTCCAGTTTGCCAATACGGCAATCGAAGTAGTAGGGGGTGTGGACTTCGAGCAAACATTGCTCTATGGCATTTTGAGCTTTTTGCTGTTTGCAGGCTCACTTCAACTGGAAATCAAGGAGCTGGCTAAGGAAAAGTGGGTGATTCTAAGCCTAGCGGTTCTTGGGGTGATTATCTCTACTTTTGTTGTGGGAAGTTTGATGTATGTGGTGTTTCGCTTCTTCGGGATTAGGATTTCTTTTTTGTATTCTCTTATTTTTGGAGCGCTTATTTCACCGACAGATCCTGTTGTTGTTCTTAGCACATTGAAGGGGTCGCACACATCAAAAAGCTTAAAGATGCAAATTTTTGGAGAGGCGCTATTCAACGACGGGATTGCGATTGTGTTATTTGTCGTGTTGACAGGGTTGGCACATTCTGAATT